>JBIOXM010000046.1:0-2199 GCA_044869655.1 Nitrososphaeraceae archaeon
AACTATAATGAAATGAAGAAAATATTAAATGAAAAGGGAGGTTTTATTTTAGCAGATTGGTGTGAAAAAGAAGAATGTGAAAATAGCATAAAAAATGAGACAGGTGCGGATATTCGTCTGATTCCATTCGAGAAATATATTTCAGATAACAAATGTATCTATTGTAATGAACAATCTAAAAAGACAGTAATATTTGCTAAATCATATTAACTTTTTTCGTTTGTTGAAATTTTGGAATGATTCGTGCAAATTATAATTCCATTTTCTGGATATTTAATAAAATTATTGACTTAAATTACACAAAAAATAAACAGATAGGAGTCTCAACATTTGGATGGCATAAATGATATACTCACTTTTTTTGACGGAGGGTACGAAGAGTATGGAAACGTAGGAAGATATTTCGGAATATTAATTATTACATTTTTTGCTAGTATTATTGTATTTATCCCTGTTCCATATTTTCCTGTATTATTTACTGCAGGCATTAACCAAAATCTTGATCCACATTTAGTTTCTCTTTTTAGTGCAGTCGGCGCTGTCATAGCTAAATTAATAATATTTTATGTAAGTTACTATGGACGAAATATATTAAGCTCTAAAACGAAAAAAAGGATGCTTCCACTTCAAAAACTTTTGTCAAAATATGGTTGGCCTGGTGCTTTTGCGGCAGCATTGACTCCTATTCCTGATGACCTTGTTTATATTCCCCTTGGGTTAGCAAAATACAATCCAGCGAAATTTGCTATAGCTACTTTTTCAGGAAAGTTCATACTAAATGAGTTTATTGTATTTAGCAGTGTTATTTTCGGCAGACCAGTCGTAGAAGTGTTGACTTCCGAAAAAACAGATCCAATCTATCTGTATATAGGTGTGGGAATTAGTATTAGCATATTGATATTGATTATTTTTTTATATCTACGAATTGATTGGGGAAAGATTATTGGTAGATGGTTTCCATGGACATTAAACACGGATGACGATGATAGAACTATGAATAATTCAACTAATAAATGATTATATTTTCATGGAACAATAAATGAAAAGAAAAAAATGCTAGAATATGAAAATAATTATGATGAATTTTCAAAAAGATGCGGTTTATATAAAAAGGATATGATTTTTCCCTTATTTGTTGATGAAAATGATAACTTTCAAGAATCCAATGTAATGCCGGGTTTATTTAAAGTTCCATATAATGATCTTGTCCAATCCTTGGAAAAAATAATTGAATGTGGAATACATTCTGTGATACTTTTTGGAATACCACGATTACGAAATAACAAGGCTACGTCAGCTTATTCAAAAAATGGTATAGTACAAAAAGCTTTGAGATTGATAAAGTCAAATTTTGGAAACAAAATTACTACTATAACTGATGTATGTATCTGTCAATATAATAAGACTGGCCATTGTGGATTATTAGAAAAGGCTAAAAATGTTGTTGTTAATGATTTGACAATCGAATTATTATCCAATATTGCACTAAGTCATGCAATGTCAGGCGTAGATATAGTGGCTCCTTCCTCTATGATGGATGGTCAAGTTCAAAGAATTAAAGAAAAGTTAGACACTAATGGTTATAAGAAAATAAAAATTCTTTCTTTTGCTGCAAAACAATCCTCCTCCTTATACAAACCATTTAGATCCGAAACTTTTTATGATAAATCTGCCAAAGATATAGATAAATCCACATATCAAGTATCATTCTATAATCCGCGACAAATAGAAAGAGAAATCAAAATGGATATTCATGAAGGGTCAAACATGGTTATGATCAAACCAGCAATGGCATCTCTCGACCTAATATATAGAATCAAAAAAATTTGTAAGTTGCCATTAGTTGTTCAAGTTGTATCAGGAGAACATTCTATGATAAAAGCAGCCGCTACATTTGGTTTATTGGATGAAACTTGGTTTATTTTAAACTTAATCTCAGCGCTTAAACGTTCTGGTGCTGATATGATAATATCTTATTCTTCATTAAACATTTCAAAATATCTCTTATAGCGATGGTTGTGGTATTTTTATTTTGAGACACAATTATATATAATAAATATCTCAATCGATTCATCCCGCGATAGCTCAGCCTGGTAGAGCTTTCGGCTGTAGTAGTTGGCTTATTTAGCTAACCGTATTTCAGCCTATCAGGCTCACATTTAGCAGAAACCGAATTGTCGCAGGCTCAAACAAAATAAC
>JBIOXM010000047.1:0-2991 GCA_044869655.1 Nitrososphaeraceae archaeon
TTACTAGGAATTGCTGTTAGCGAGAAGAAAAATTTTAATGATAACCCTTTTTTTATAGAAAATAAAAACATAACACATAACGTCTTTCTTTACTATATTGAATGTAATGCTAAAAATCTGAATTGTGAGAATCGAATTTATAAATATGATCTTGATAATAAAAATAACGTTCTTATAAATCCAAAGTTCTTGGTTGGTGTTCCTTCATTTCCAGATCCTTCTCATATCGGTGGGATAATAGCTATAGGTCCTGATGAAAATCTTTATGTTACTGTAGGAAATTTCCAAAATACCGTTCCTACAAAGATATACAAAACAAAGACTCAAAATTATGAGGATGGTGAGCCTGTGGATGGAAGAGCTGGAATATTAAGATTAACACAGAATGGTTATCCAGTCCTCTACCCTAATGGTACCGGAATACTTGGAAATAAATCTCCTCTCAACGCTTATTATGCATATGGAATTAGAAATAGTTTTGGAATCGATTTTGATCCAGTAACAGGAAAACTCTGGGATACTGAAAATGGACCACAATTTGGCGATGAAATAAACATGGTAGAACCAGGCTTCAATAGTGGTTCAGATAGGGTATACGGTGTTTGGGAAGCTGATGAATTTGGAGATATGTTAAAGAACAAAAAAGGTGAATCTGTACCTGTAGGAAACAATCCTCCTAATCTAGTTAATTTTAATGGAAAGGGACATTATAATCCTCCCGAATTCATATGGATTAAAACAATAGCTCCAACTGCACTTTTATTTCTTGATTCAGACAAATTAGGCTCTGGATATAAAAATGATATATTTGTTGGCTCCGCAGATGGTGGAAGAATTTTTCATTTTGATCTCAATGATAAGAGAGATGGTTTAGTTTTAAAGGGTAATTTAACAGACAAGATAGCATATGATAAAACAGAATTTAAAGATATTTTATTAGCAGAAGGTTTTGTTATTATTACAGACATAAAACAAGGCCCGGATGGTTATCCCTATATAGTATCAGGACTAAAGCAATCAAAAACAGCAAAGTTCGGGGCTGTTTTTAGGATTGTACCTCATGAACTCAGTAGTAGTAGCAATACAAAACATGAGAAAATAATTCTACAAACGCAAGAGAAGAAAAAAAGTGATAATATATCAAATAAGACAACTAATAAAAATTCTAATACTAATTTAATCAAAAGTCCAGAAAATATATCTAAAAAAATGGATACAAACATACTTTCGGCAATAGCACCAAAGTTATCTAATACAACTAAAATAATAGATACAAAAGCATGGGATCAACTCTTTATGCAACGAGAACTACAATAGGTATGCAAAAGGAAAGAAAATGTTATTGTATAATAATATTTATACCATGTTTATTTTATAATAGTATTATTAATCAGTAGTAGACTTGATATTAGAGAAAATTATGAATGAGAGTTCTTTCAATTTAATTTATTAGATCTAATTCATAAATATTATATCAAGTAAATATCATTGCCACAAATGAAATTGTCTTTGCCTTTTTCTAATTTTATTTTGTTGAAGCAAAATAATATTTATCATAATCATCAAATTCATGAAACATTTCTCCTTCATCATCAGAATAAGTTTTTTTCCAACTCTTATCTTTTGAAATCACAATTCTATCTAGAAAATCATTATGATCTGTTTCATAAAATGTATCAGTAAGTGTATGTCCATTATGTTTGAGGTCAAAGTTCAATAATTCTGATAGTTGGAATAATGTTTCCTATTTTAATATGAGCACCTGTAAACAAGGATATACATAAAAAGAATCTAGTTATAAATTAAAGAAATATATAATGAAATTATTAGAGAATAATTTTTATATATTTCAATATAAATATTATAAGTTTTTGCATCAAACTTTCGACTTTCAATTCATTTTCAAAAGTAGTAGTACAATAATGCAATTGAGGAATAGAATTTATTTGAATCAATATTTGTATTGGTCGGGTTGTACTAAAGATGACGATATGTATATTATATTGAATAAAATATAATTTTATATCTTTAGATATAGTAATATAGTTAAAGTACATATTTGGTAATATAATGTTCAAATACTTTTACCAATATATAACCAAGAAAACCAATTGAAAACAATGTGAAACCATAAGGAATTATCTTTGATTTGATACTGTTGAACATCTTAATAACTATAATCAGTTTTTATATAAAAGAATTTATTTAAAATTATCTTAACACTGTTTATAACGCTTGAATAATTCAAATCTGATATATTCTCATGAAATTTAATATTGTGAATAAATTATCTTAATCAATGTTATAGCTTAGTCACCGATTGTTTTTCCCAAATCGTTAATATCAATTTCATCCTTTGAGGAGCCAATACCAAATGCCTTAAGTTGCGATTGAATTTTATTTGGTTGGGTAAAGATATTCATGTCACCATGATTGTTTAAGATTACTTCACAATTACCGGATTGAGTATCACCTTTATCAGGATCAAAATCTACTATGATATCATTTCCATCCCCACAATCAAAGAAATTTACACCATTTCCTCCTATTGAAACATCATCACCTACACCTCCATAAAGTTCGTCATCTCCATTTCCTCCTACTAGTAAATCAGCTCCCTCACCAGCTTGAATTATGTCTATATCTGGTCCACCGTAAATTTTGTCGCTTCCTTGAGATCCCAAAATTCTATCATTTCCTTCATCACCGTAAAGTTCATCATTACCTACAGAACCTTGAATAACATCATTTTTCTCAAATCCTCTAACTATATCTCCATTTCCACAAGCTGAAGCCAAATCTGTTGCACTCGCAGGGCATGCAACAATTACATCATTACATTTGGTCCCCAAGGTAAAAGGACGAGTTCCTACTATAATGTTAGAATCTTTGGAACTACAATCATCATCATTATGGTCACTTTTTGCTTGAACATTTAACAAAGATTGGTTATTAAAAAAAGTAAAAAAAGAAAATGATAAAAATGATAAT
>JBIOXM010000048.1:0-2829 GCA_044869655.1 Nitrososphaeraceae archaeon
GCTATAATCATTGCCAATGTTATTGTAATATTTTCAGAAGAATACAGTAATAAGCATTCTGTTTCTCTTTGGGCATTAAACATAACTGCAGCTATTACTTCAATTTTATGCATTATTGTTATCTGTAAATATGGAATTCATGGACTACATGGTAAATCATATTTGTTTCTTTCTCTAGGTATTATATCATGGTTTGCTGCAGATTTTACACTATTATATAATTATTATGCATTGGGAATAGAAGAACAAAGACTTGTAACTATTACAGATGTTTTATGGTTTGCTGGATATGGATTTCTTGCTTTACATTTATTTATAGTAATACGTTCTTTACACATTAAAATAAAATCTAAACTGGTTAGTGTAATATCAATCATTACGGTGATTTTTATTAGTTATAATATAGTTAATATATTATCTTATGATTTTCATACTGATGATGATTTTATAGCCATTATAGTAACCATTTTGTATCCTATTTTGGATTTTATATTAATAATACCTTCTTCAATAATACTCGTAACCTTACGTAAAGATTATGAGCATAATATCACATGGTCTCTTTATTCATTATCATTACTGGTTAATTCAATAGCAGATGATGGATATGTTAAAGATTTTATAACTGGCAATTCTGAAAATCTTTGGTTTTGGAAGCTTTTCTATATAACAGATTTTATTATAATATCAGGAGCTTTATTGTGGTATAATAAGTTCCATATTTCAAGTTCAAAAGAAATTAAAATTTGAATAAGCATAATAATGAAATAATAATGTCTCTGTGGATATATATTTGGAGAATTGATTCAATCTGAATATACCTATATAGTGGTGAGAAAAGTAGAATTGTTAGAGAAAATAAAATAATATGAAAGAATTCTTTTATGATAGTAAAACTTATCTTAGCAATTTATTTGAAATAAATTCATGCAATTGTGAATCAGACATACCCTTTTTTGCTTGTGCAAAAGTTTTAGCGTCTCCTCCTACTGTATATCTGAACAACGATTCTGAAGAATTTGAAGCATTTTTTATTGCTTCAAGTATTACTATCGCGACCTCTTTTGGTGGTTGAGCATTATTCATAGCAGAAAAATAATGAGATAGAAATGTATCTATAGTATTGGAATAATATGAAGAAGAATTTTTTTTCTTAATATTATTATTATTGTAAATTTGATTTGGGAATTTAATATTTGGTACAAAATTAGTAGTGATAACACCTGGTTCAATAAGGATTACTTGAATTCCATATGGCTGAAGTTCATAGGATATAGATTCACTTAATCCTTCTAATGCAAATTTTGTGCTTACATATATGCATTCTGCGGGTATTCCTACTATCCCTGCAAGCGAAGTTATATTGATGATTAGTCCATTCTTTTGCTCTCTCATAGTAGGTAAAACTTCTTTAATAGTCCTTATTGCTCCAAAGAGATTTGTCTCAAATTGTTTCTTTGCTTCTTCTATTGATATATCTTCTAAAGCACCAAATAAACCATAACCTGCATTGTTTATCAAAATGTCAATTTTCTTTTTTTCGTCAAGTACATTCTGTATGGTATTTCTTATTGAATCATCATTATCAACATCCATGGATAATACTTTTAAAGGAAGATTCTCATCATTTGCAATTTCTTTAATATTATCACCCTTATGTGTATCTCGCATTGTGGCATATGTATAAAAGCCATTTCTTGCCAATAACAAAGAGGTTTCAAACCCTATTCCAGTTGAACTGCCAGTAACTACGGCAATACTCTGCTTTTCCATTCTAGTAGCCTTAGGCAATTACCAAATAGACAAAAATATAATTCTATAGTTGATGAGAACAACAGATTTACAGTAATTATTATTGTTGTTTTTTGAAGTTATTTAGTTCATCAGGAGTGGAATTTTCCATGTAGTGGGAGATAGTACTAACATATATCTAGCTTTTATTATTATTAGAAACTTGAAAAATTAAAATTAATACAAGACTAATGCTAATGATTAATTTAGTGACACCAACAAAATATACTGCCATTGTTACTGGAAGTACAAGAGGTATAGGTAAAGAAACTGCTTTACTTTTATTGAAAAATGGAATGAATGTTATTGTATCTTCTAAAAGTCGACAAAGTGTAGATAATGTCATACAAGAGATGTATCTAAAATTTCCTTCAAAAAAAGAAAATATTTTAGGATTAAAGTGTGATGTTAGTAAATATTTTGATATAAAATCTCTTGTTTATATATCGATAAGAAAATTTGGAGGGATTGATATTCTTATTAATAATGCAGGTATAGTTTATTATAGAAGTCTAATAGACACAACTGAAGAAGAATGGGATAAAACCATTAATATTAATTTAAAAGGTACTTTTCTATTTACCAAGGAAGTTCTTACCCATTTGATTAAAAATAAATCTGGTGGCGTTATTGTCAATGTTAGTTCTGGTGCGGGAAAATCTGGCTTTCCAAACTTATCTGCATATTGTGCAAGCAAATTTGGTGTAATAGGTTTGACTGAGAGCATAGCTAAAGAAGTTGCTGATAATAATGTAAAGGTTATGGCAATATGCCCTGGTGGAGTAGATACAGATATGATAAAAGATATTGTTAACGATGGATATAATCTATCCAATAGAAATTTGATGAAACCTGAAGAAGTTGCAAAAAAGATTTATGATATGATAATTAATAAAAAAGATTACTATAATGGGCAATCAATAGAATTTTATAATAAATGAGTGAATGAATATTTGTTAAATGATTGTATAGACATTCTTAGAATTTAAATTATATTAATTTCATGGTTAGGGTATAATAGCAGACTATTTTGATATC
>JBIOXM010000049.1:0-4598 GCA_044869655.1 Nitrososphaeraceae archaeon
TTTTTTAGTTGACATATACTGAATTATGATTTATAGCACTTAAGGAGAGGTAAACAATGATGTAGATTTTCTTTCTTCTATATGAATAATAACATTTCTTGATTAAACTATATAAAATGAATTGGAAAAATAATGAATTATCTCAGTATAATCAATTGCTTTTATATTATCTAAGAATTCATTAATTTACTTTTATTCGTTATTTAATAAATCATTGACTATTCGAATTAAATCATTGTTTTGCATAGGTTTTCTGATAAAAGTATACACAGGTTTAAATTTGTCTGCAATATCAAATATATATTCACTTGCCGTTAGAAAACATATTTTTGCCTTCACATCTCTTTTTTTTATCTCTCTATATAATTGAAGTCCATTAATATCTGGCATTTGTACATCTAGTATTATTAAATCATAAAAGTTCGGTTTGAATTCATCAAGTGCGAGTATAGGATTATCATAGGAATCTACTAGAAATCCAGTTTTTTCTAAAACTATTTTTAATACTAAACATATATCTACTTCATCATCTACTACCAATATTCGTTTTTTATTGTGAGTGTTAATGGTATTATAGCATACAATACTATTAATTATTTATTATAATAACTTAATTACAGGTTATAACAATTTAATTATACATATACTATTGAATAACTCATTCTATCTGTTAAATGTAGATGTCACATTCTACATCATATGTCTTTTGGTGAATTGGTTGAAATAATTATCCATTTAACAGCAAATTAGAGAGGTAATATCTCTCCCTCTCTCAATGTATCTATCCAATTTGGATATAATGTAGCAGGTTTTACTAATCCACTATTAGCACTAAAACATATAAAAGAAAATCAGGAAGAATTTGATTTGATTCTTTGCGATTATAAAATGCCTTATCTAAGTGGTTGTGACTTTGCAAGAAAGATAGCAACAGAAGTAAATACTACAATTACAATAATTATTATAACAGCAGCTAATGAGATAGGAAACAATCCTTTAAACCTACAAGTTTATTTTAAACCATTAAAAATGAGTAAACTAATTGATATAGTCAAAAAAAATATTTCTGGTGTCTAACCTTTAGCTAAAATATGATTTATATCTAAATGTCAATGTATTATATAATCTAATTGCTATATTATAATTTTCTATATTATAATTTGATAGATTATAATTTAATAAATAATTACGTGAAATATCAAAATACTATTTAAATATTTCTTTTTTTATAAGAGTGATAGCGGTATGGCCCCTAAAGCTATAGCCATCATAGATGATGAAATAGATTTGGTAGAGCTATTTCAAGAAATGTTGGAAATGAATGATTTCAAAGTGAGTACCTTTATTGACCCTATACAAGCATTTAACACTTTAGAGAAAAAAATCCACGAATATGGATTAATACTTTCTGATTTTAGTATGCCTAATCTTAACGGTCACGAGTTAGGTACGAAACTAAAACAACTTAATCCTGAACTTGAAGTGATTTTAATCTCAGCATATGATACAATAGAATCTAATACCTCTAAATTTACGTTTATAAAAAAACCTATTCATGTAACACAATTAGTAAAGATTGTTAGGGATAGCATGAAGAAAAATACTGTCCACAATGACAACAACTAAACTAAAATGGACACAATATTATAACACTGAATAATGACAACACTTTCTTAATCTGTTTAATCTTTCATTAAGATAAAGCATTCAATCATCATTGTTATCATTTGTTATTTTATGTTATCAATTTATTTACATTGTTATCTTCAACATTTCTTCATCATTCATTGTGAAAATTTTGCCAATAGGCATTATACACATATCATCAAAAAAGTAATTTATCTTAGCTTTTAACAATAAAGTTCATAAAATAAAAGTTATTGAAGTATAGTAATGCTAAATGGTTTAACTATTTGGCTATTCAATGACGTTGTCAGCAAAGAACCATCTGGTTTGGCATCGATACTATATGACAAAACGGCATTTCCCTTTGCTTCACCTTCTGCTACTGCTTTATATTGCTTCCCTGTTCCACTTCGTTCCTGAACTGTGGTTTTATCTCCTGGTTCAAGTACTGTTGGTAAAACTCTATTCATACATTGAGGAGTCATTATTTCTTCAACTATATTATTCAAGTTTGTAGAAAAGTCAGAATTGCAATTACCTGCAATAAATGTAATATTTAGTGGTAATGTATTTATCACAGTAGCATTTATTTCGAACGTATCACCTACGTGGACTTCATTGGGAACCGTAATTATATTTTCAAGTTTAACACCAGTAACTAATTGATTCACTAACTCATCTAATGTAGAGATTGATGAATCATTATTTGTTGACTGTGCATAAATATTTTGCGGTACAGATAACGCTATAAATAATACCATTACCATCATTGATAAAAATATAATTGCAAATGTTGCAAATCTTCCAATATTATAAGATTTCACTAGCCAACATATGTTAGAACTAATATATAACCCTTTTAAAGATACATCGTAATCTATATACTTTAAATTTTCATTTTATGTATATAAGAAACATTTAATTTTTAACAATTTGTTATGAGAATATTATAGAAAGAAAAGGACAGGTTTACAGATTCCAGAATTTGAATGCAGATGAGCATTCTATGATGCTTCATGGTGAATTGTCAAAACAGAATGCTAGAATATTTGCTATAATTACTATCTCCAGACATTGTTGTATAAATTTACGCCTATTAAGTTTCAAGATGCTAATGATGAGTTGAACGGTTAGAAGAAAAGTGAATCATAACCTACAACAAAAAAAGTGAAAATGATATAAAAATATTCAGAGAGAGTGTATGAACACGCAGCAGCAGATTATTCACAGATAATGTTCATGCTTAAACAAAATCCAAAATTTATCAAATATAAAATCTGAAAGTTTGCTAGAAAAAATCTCTAATGTTTAGGTCACCAATAAAATTACTAAGTTTATATTTTTTATCATTTTCTAATTTGCCTAATCTTATTATATGTTGTTTATACAATTTCAAATATTTCCTCCAATCATCTTTCCCATATTCATAACTTAAATTATATCGGATCGCTTCAGGATGAAGATACCTTTGGACATCTGAATTTATTAACCAAATCTTATCTAGTACGTTCTCAAATTCTTTAGCTATTCCTTTTTTCTTACATATAAGCAAAAAGAATGCAAAATATAAAATATTATTTTCTAATTTAATTAATTCATCAGAAATATTTGGGTTATAATTTACTTGGTGAATATTACTTTTTGTTAATTTATTATTATAATAATTGGAATAGTCAGAAATAATCTTTGATATTTCAGAAAATGCTAGGGAATTTAATTTGTTTCTTACTTCTTCTTTTTGGATAAATTTCGGCCATACAATAATGGATTTGAGCAATAAACATTGCATTAAATATTTCAATATAAAGAGAGGCAATTGTTCATAAAATAAAATTATTCTCAAATTTGTGTCTATATTCTTTTTATTCGTAAATGGTAGTAATAAAGTCAATTCTGGAATGATGATTTCTATCTTTTCAAGCAATTTTCTAAAGGCTTCATTAATATCTCTTATTTGTTTATCAAGAACAATTAATATATTTTCACTACGTAAAAATAATTTATATGATCTAGAATTAGGTTTTTCCTTTTCTATTTTAATTTGTTCTTCACTTTCTAATTCTTTTAATATTTTGATGACAGTTTTTTTGGAAATTATGTTTTTTACTCCTTTTACTAATTCTTCCTTACTACAACCTGGATTATTCCGTAAAAAATTTATGATATCATCTTTGCGACTTTTGTCATTGATATCAAATAGTTCATTTGCAACTTTTTTTATGGTCATAATATATCAACTGCGTACTGTTATGTGTACGTGGGTACTCAAATGAGTATATTAATTTATAGTTCTCCGTATAATAGTTATGCTCAAAATAAACCTAGCATAATAATTGTTGAGGATAACGCTAGAAACGAATTACGTAAGGTAGTACTAGAAGAACCATTTTGGGATTAAAGATAGGATATATTGTGGAGAAAATTCTTTCTATCAAACTCGGTTATAAACAATAATAAATAAAATATTTACTATTATTGTATTTTATTCTATAAGAAAGGTTATTAATTTATGTTTCTCCACTTCAGCTAACTATTATATGCAAATGAACCCTATCATAAAATGAGTATTTGACTAAAATTATTTAGGTTATGTTCCCTAATGACATTTATCATTGACAATAGATTTAACGTAATCTCAACTTTTAGGCGTCTGAATAATTTTATTTTTGTATAAATGTATGTTAAAATATTAACAAGGCAAAGTTACAAAACAATTCTACCTTTTGTCAATTTAATTTGTTAATATTTTGCATAGTATAATACAAACTAATTTAATTCTAAATATCTTTATTTATTATTGAAACAGTGTTGACCAATTAACTTTTATAAGGTTATAACAACTTTATTACGTGAGAAATGAATTGAATTTATTGCCTTATACTAAGATGAAATTTCTATTTTTAATTAATAATTTTCGGAGTAATACTAAATGAAAAATTTTTCCTCTAAAGGTATTAGATTTTCAGGTGACT
>JBIOXM010000050.1:0-2195 GCA_044869655.1 Nitrososphaeraceae archaeon
GAAAGTTGGGATAATATTCTTCATAATCTTCAAAGAGAATCTATTGCTGCTTCTGCTACTAATAATAAATTAATTATTTTATCTTATGAAAGTGATAATAATAATATCTTTGATAATAAAACAAACAATAACACCTGGAGATGGCAAAGAGCAATAGGTGTGGTTTACAATCCACAATATGAAAAATATGGAAATTATGTTCCTACTGATATACATTCAAGATATGATGCTTTCCTATTTATTGATGAAACTCATGCATTACATCCTATGCATATGCAAACTATAAAAGATGAAGATCTTCCTGAAACTTTTCCTACTGGACTGTAAATAATAAATGCATCAGACATCTACCTCAAAAATGATCTACATTATTCATTTTTTAATAAGAATAGAAATGAATTTTATGTGACGAATTCCATTTTTGGAATTTGTCGAACTATTTTTAATGTTCAATATCATTATAAAGTATTAGTTGCTAAATATTGGTGAATTATCTAAAAAATGCTGCCATTTCAATATTATAATATAATTGACGCTATTGTTTATCTAGTTGCTGCTATAATTCCAGCTTACTTTATTTTAAAATCAAGAAACAGTATCAATAATAACAATAATCTTAGAAAATTAACCATAATACTTATTGGTTTTATTTTGCTGCAAGTTATCTACCACATTGTTGGAGCTCTTGGCTTTAGACTATTGGCAAAAGGATTCCTTGAACCATTATCGATTGCGGCATTGCTTTTGTTTGGAGTAATGTATCTTATAAGTACGTTGAAAACAAAAAAACAACAACAACAAGAGAAGGAGGAATTTAAGACATGATAAATATATTTGAAAATAACAATACTGTCAGTTCTTCTTATTTTCTGCATTCTATGAATGATCTTACATTGATCCTATCATTGATACCATTAATCATATTCATATGGCTTGCAGTCCACTCCAAGAGCATTAAATCATTCCAATTTCAAATATCGATATTTATTGCAGTTTACCTTTTAGGAACAATAATAGAGAATAGTAATAGAATTGCGATATTTTCAACTTTGCCACCAAACATCGGATCGCCAATTCATGTTGGCTCTGCAATCTTTTTCACTATTATGATGTGGTTCAGATTCTACTATGCAGAAAAGAGAGGAAAAAAGATGATTGAAAGTGACATCGATGATAATGATGATAAAAGCACTAAACGTAGCAACAATAATTGATGGTTATTATTTATTATTTTCATTTCTCTGATCATCATTCTAATGAATAAAACCGTGCCATCGTCTTTTTTACAATATCAGAATTCTCTTCAGCTTCTACAATCACGTTATTGCTTTCGTATTTAACGTTTATAGATTTGAAAACACTATAGTATAAACTAAATTTCTTTCCTTCTGGTGTAATAATAATTTTATCAACTCTAACAAGTCCTTCGTTAATTAGCCAATTAGTTTTTCTATAGCATGTAGTATGTGCAATATTATTTTCTCTTGTAATATCTGCAATTGATTTAGAATGATACATAACAGAATCCAAGATTTTCGTCATTTCTTCATCAGCCAAAGCAGATAGGATTGCCCTCTTTGCGCTTTGGCTTTGAATTATCATTATTCTCTGATTTCTTGTTACTTAATTCACATTTAATAGATTTAACTATTATAGATACAATAATAAGTAATAATTTTTTGGTAAAAATACTCATTATAAGCAGATCATAAGTTGTTTAAAGTCATTTAAATTCTCGCTTTTTTTGTATCATTAGACGAATTCCATTTTTGGAATTCAGAGATGGAATTTGTCTCCTTGTTTATATGAAAACTAGAACATAAAGATGATGATAATAAAATGAATCAAAAAAAAATAACAACCTCAAAACAAGCACAGCTAATGGCTGTAGCAGTAATAGCTGCATCAATAATAGTAGTAGCATCTATGATAAGTGGCATCAACAATAGCCAAAACCTACAAAAAGCAATGGCACAAGAATACCATCCATCAGGAACAACCACCACCACCACTACAACTGAAACAGCAAACGAGTATAAGACTGCATCAGTAGGTAGTAGCGGTAATAGTTCTGGCACGACAGTAAAAACAGTTAACCCAGATCAAACAACCAGCAAGGAATTCTGGATAAATACAGTACACTTTGATGGAATGACAAACATAAATGCGGCCATAAAGTGTGATACCTGTCCTCA
>JBIOXM010000051.1:0-5279 GCA_044869655.1 Nitrososphaeraceae archaeon
GTTTTCTAATAGAGAATGGTGCTTTAAGGTTAGCTAAAGGTTGGGATAAAACTCTAAATGAATGGAATAAAAAATAAAAAGTATGGTAAAGTATACATATGTGGAGCAGGACCAGGCGACCCATCACTAATTACTGTAAAATGCTTGGATTTAATAAAAAATTCAGATATAGTTCTCTATGATCGCTTGGTTAGTAGTAGTATTCTCAAATTAATTCCAGAGAATACCCCTAAAGTCTATGTAGGCCGTTCGTCTGGTGATCCAACTACTAATCAATTCAAAACTAATCAAATTATGTTACAACATGCATTATCAGGAAAACAAGTTTTAAGACTCAAGGGAGGAGATCCATTTATTTTTGGGCGAGGAGGTGAAGAAGCAGAATTTTTATATGAGAATGCTATTGATTTTGAAATTATACCTGGAATATCTTCTGCTATAGGTGCAGCCATTTATTCAGGTATTCCCCTTACACATAGAAAATTTTCATCATCGGTTGCAATAGTTACTGGTCATGAGGATCCAATGAAAGAAGAAAAGAGTGTTAGATGGGATAAATTAGCAACGGCCGTAGATACTATCGTGATTTTAATGGGCATTGAAAAAATAGAGTATATTCTAAACAAGTTAAAAAATAATGGCCTTTCTGACGAAACTAAAATTGCCGTAATCGAAAAAGGAACGCTAAAAGATCAAAAAATTATCATTAGTGATTTTAAAGATATAAGAAAAAAAATGAAAAATGCTTCTATAAAACCTCCTGCAGTAATTATAATAGGTGAAGTTGTTTCATTATCCGAACGAATAAGATGGATCTAAAGGATTTTAGACCAATAGATGAAGACCTAAAAATTGTTGCAATAACAAAATCAGAAGGTTCTATCTCCAGGAATTTTATTGATAAATTTGAGAAACATAACTCTAGGCTAATGATAGTAAAAACTTCAAAAATATTAAAATCTGATTCCAAGATTTTTAGCGATATTTTTAACCTTATTGCAAATCGGTCTTCTGGATATATAATTTTCTTAAGCTCTAATGCAGTTGAAGTATTCTTTGACGTTGCTACTACCTTAAATATAGTTGATGAAATAGTTAATTATCTAAATTCAAAATTTTATATTGTTGCTATTGGTCCAGCTACTGAAACCTTTCTAAAAAAACACAGAATTGTCGTGAAAACGATTCCTAAAGACCATTCTTCTATGGGTATTATAGATTTCTTTTCTCAATTGAAAATTAATGCATATGAAAGTAAGATAATTATTCCTCGGAGTATTAAAGCAGATAATTATCTTAAAGAAAAACTTGTAGAATTAGGGTTTGTAGTTGATGAATTCTACATTTATAATGTAGTACCTGCAGAAATCGATTCTATCTGGATCGAATTCTTAGGTCTTCTTCGAAAGAACAAGATTGACTCTTTAATTTTCACTAGTCCATCCAATGTTAATTATTTTATCAAGATAATACAGCAATATTCTTCAGACCTCTTACCATTAGTTTGCAAAATAAAAACAGTATTATCAATTGGGCCTCTTACAAGTAAAGAGCTTACTAAATATAATATCCCATTTTCTGAATCTAAAGATCATTCCTTAGAAGGGCTTTATGAAAAGCTTTATATAAAAGAATGAAAATTTGAAAAAAATATATTAAACCTTGGTAATAATACTTTTTTTTACTTCAATTGTAATATTTATATAACATAACGCCGTTATGAAATACATGACAACAGAAGAGCTAAACATGGATTATAGTAAATACGATTTTAAGGACTCTACTGACCTATATGTATATACTAGCAAGAAAGGTCTTTCACGTGGAACTATTGAGGAAATAAGTAAAATTAAAAATGAGCCACAATGGATGCTTGATTTTAGATTAAGATCTTATGATATTTTTATGAAAAAACCTATGCCTGTATGGGGTGGGGACTTATCAAAAATTAATTTTCAAAATATTTTCTATTATACAAAAGCGTCAGAAAAACAAAGTAAAAGTTGGGATGATGTACCTGACTCCGTTAGAAAAACATTCGATAAGCTCGGGATACCGGAAGCTGAAAAAAAATTCTTAGCTGGAGTAGGTGCTCAATATGAATCAGAAACTGTATATCATAACTTGCGTGAAGATCTCGCAAAACAAGGGGTAATATTTTCCGATACAGATACAGCAGTAAAGGAACATCCAGATATCTTAAAGAAATATTTTGGAAAGGTTATTCCACCAGAAGACAACAAATTCGCTGCATTAAATAGTGCTGTATGGTCAGGCGGGTCTTTTATTTATGTTCCCCCTAATGTAAAAATTGATCTTCCATTACAAGCTTATTTTAGAATTAATGCTGAAAATATTGGACAATTTGAACGTACTTTAATTATTGCGGATGAAGGATCAGAAGTACACTATATCGAAGGTTGTACTGCTCCAGTTTATACAACTGAATCCTTGCATTCTGCTGTTGTTGAATTGATTGCAAAGAAAGATGCAAAAATAAGATATACAACTATTCAAAATTGGAGTAAAGATGTTTATAACTTAGTAACAAAAAGAGCCTATGCATATGAAAATGCTAGAGTTGAGTGGATTGACGGAAATATTGGAAGTAAATTGACTATGAAATATCCAGGAGTTTATATGCTTGGAAGAAATGCTCACGCAGAAGTTGTATCGATTGCATTTGCTGGGTCGGATCAACATCAAGATGCAGGTGCAAAAGCTGTTCATTTAGCTCCTGATACCACCTCTAGAATTACAAGCAAGTCTGTTAGCAAACAATCAGGTAGAACTACCTATAGAGGTCTATTGCATGTTGCAAAGGGTGCTACTGGCGTAAAGTCAAATGTTCGATGTGATGCACTTTTACTTGATGAAACATCTAGAACAGATACGTATCCATATGTAGAAGTTAATGAGGATGATGCAACAATTTCTCATGAAGCTAGTGTTGGAAAAATTGGCGAAGATCAAATTTTCTATCTAATGAGCAGGGGATTCTCAGAGTCTGATGCCTTGTCGCTAATAGTTGGTGGATTTATAGAACCATTTACAAAAGAATTACCAATGGAATATGCAGTGGAATTAAATCGACTTGTCAAACTCGAAATGGAAGATTCTGTCGGTTAAACAGCTACATATCTTTCTTCAAGTGAAAACGACAAAATGTATCAATTATCATTGCTAGAAAAAAATTTTGATAAGCTTATTAAAAATTTTGAAGAGCCGCCTTGGGTGAAACAATCCCGAATAGAGGCTTTTAAAAGTTATACAAGCCTACCATTAGAGTCATCTTCACTTTATAGTAAATATTCCAACGCGAATAAATTAATTGCTGAGAAGGTTTTTTTTAATGATACTAATATACAACATGAATCCTCCAATGATTTAGATATTTTTTCTGATAGAATAGACGAGTTTAATAAAACTACTAGCGTATTATGTAAAAATTCAAAAATATTGAAATCATTTGTAACGAATGAGTTGGAAAAAAAAGGTATAATTATCTTAAATATTTCTGAAGCTCTAAGAGATTATTCTGATCTAATACAAAAATATCTCAATAAAAACAAAATAAATTACCAAGAGGATAAATTTTTGGCCCTATCATCTGCAGCATTTCAAGAGGGACTCTTTATTTTTATTCCCAAAAATATTGTATTGGAAGATCCTATTAGAATAGTGAATTATCTGTCAGAGGATGGTTTATCATCAATATCAAGAAATATAATAGTTTGTGAAGAATTTGCTAAAGCTACTCTAGTTCAAGAGTTATATTCACCACAGTTAAACAAACGAGATTATCAACAAACACATTTCGAATTACTTGAATCCTATATCCTTCCAAACGCTCAATGTGAGATAGTTACATTACAATCTCTAGATTATGATGCAATTAGTTTTTCCAATAGAAAAGCCTATGTAGAAAGAGATGGAAAGATGTCTTGGTCTTTAGCTTTATTTGGGTCACAATTGTCGAGATATAAAGTTGATAGTCTTATGACAGGGCCTGGGGCGTTAGCTGAAGATGTTGAAATAATATTTGGAGTCGGTAATCAATCATTCGACATTACCTCTAATTTAATTCATGTAGCGCCTAATACCAGAGGAAAAGTTCTGGTGAAATCTGTCTTGAAGGATACTTCTCAGTCTCTTTTTAAAGGAATGATAAAGATTCATACAAAGGCGAAAGCTACTGAATCATATTTAGCAGGACATGCGATCTTATTAGATAAAGGTGCAAAATCGGATGCAATTCCGGGTTTGGAAATAGAGTCTAATGAAGTTAAAGCCACACATTCTGCCTCTGTAGCTCAAATAGATGAAAAGCAAATCTTTTATCTTATGTCTAGAGGTCTTTCAGAAGAGTTAGCTAAAAGAGAGATAGTTGGAGGATTTTTAGAACCTATCTCAAGAAAGATGGGTCCTACTATTCGTGCATGGATTAATTATTTGATTGAAAATAAATGGTTAGGTAAACCCTTAAAGTTAAAAATAGATGAAGCAATGGAACAAATCCTCGAAATTGAAAAAACTAGATATAGGGAAACTGAAGATATCTTTGAAAAACACTACAAATATAGGTAACATATATTACTCTTTATTTTTTTTAAATAAATAATGACAGATTGGATAAGAGTTTGCGATCTTGATTCTCTCAAATCGGGAGAGTTAATAGATTTTGATTTTAACGACAAAAAAATTCTTCTTGTTAAGTTAAAGAATACAATATACGCTACTGATAGAATTTGCACTCATGCTTATGCAGATCTATCTATGGGTTTTTTAAATGAAGAAGAAAAAACCATTACCTGTCCTCTCCACATGTCTGCATTTAATCTTAATAATGGAGTACCACTCAACTTACCTGCCGAAGAACCATTAATGGTTTATAAAACTAAAGTAGAAAACAATTCAGTATTTATACTTATTTGATTTAAGATTTACAATTATTTATTTACCAAATAAATTAAATATTTACTATATATCTCAGTAATAATTCTTTACCAAACAAAAGAAACTTATAGTACAGAATTGTAAATTGTAAATATAATAATGCTCCTGATTCTAATGACTATTACTATTACTATCGTTAAGTATTGAGTCAAATATTTTATTCCTCTACTAAATTTTTATAGACTCTTTCAACAAAAATAAAAATATTTTTTTATCCTTTATTATTATTGTTATTCTATTGAAAATTGGAATTATTGGATTAGGATTAATGGGTAGTAATCTTTCATTACGTCTAATTAGAAAAGGATTTCAAGTTAATGTGA
>JBIOXM010000052.1:0-2978 GCA_044869655.1 Nitrososphaeraceae archaeon
TTATTATCGAACCAGTTAATGTTTCCATTAGGCATGCAATAAATGCATTTCATATTACACTTATCGGTTACAGAGATTCTTAATTTTCTTGCTACTCTATTAAAACTATCTTTTAAAATTTTAGGAGAATTAGTTTTTTCAATTATTTTCACTGTATATATATAGATTATTATTGTCAGAGCATTGTTATATACTTTTTTCTAATTCTTTTCCAAAGGTCTAAAATTTCTTCCAACAACTATTGGTATATGTCATCATATACACACAACTGAAACAAGTAATTCAAAATTAAAAAACAATATTAAATAAAAAAGATTAGACTAATTTAGTATATTACAGTTGAAAATATAATATATTTATATATAATATTTGAGAATGCTATAGGTAAATCAAATTAAATAAAACTATTAAATAATAATTAATAATTAAATATCATTTCTTATATCCTTATAATTTGGTAATATAATAGTTAAAAAAAAGGATCTTTTTTATCATTCTTATTTTAAATTACAGAAACAATTAACAGTAAAAATAATAGATGAGACTGTATTGGATTGCAGTAGAATAATCAAGAGTTAACAATTTGCATATAATGTTAGATTAAATAATATCATAATTTTATTCCGTTTAGAGATTAATATATGTATAATCAAATTTTTCAATCGTCTAAACTTTTTCCCTAATATTGTGTTGAAATAATCATTGCTAATATCTTGTTATTTCTTCTTGTTCAGGCTATTACTATTAATTATTATTGTTAATTCATTTCTATAGTCAACTTTATGTAGACTAGCACATTCTCAACCATAGCCATTACTACAAATCTCTTTTTCTTGAATGTAAATTATCTTATTCTAGTAGTTATACAATAATCCAAATCGATCTATAAATTCAATTTCTTCAAGCATTTCAAAAATCTTTTTACTTTTTTCTATGTAGTTAAAACTTGCAAACTCCTAACGATAGAGAGAAAAGAATAGTTAAGAAATGCTAACAGGTTTTGTTTGAGAACAGCTTGTAAATATTATAAACTTAATTCTGAATGTAGAATGTAGAGAAGAAGAGGAATGTGTATTAGCAAGACTACAGCCTACAACATATTGACAAACATCAATTTGTTAACGTTGAGAAAAATATAGGTCAGAAGAAGAGAATACCGAATGTATATCTATTTACGTTGACTGGTACAACAATGATAAGAAAATATGGACTACTTGATAGTATCTCAAGAAAGCTACTTTGGCTAAAAGATACTAGATGATATGCTAGATTTGGTAAAATTAAGAAAATATTATCAATACCTGTTGATTTGTAGAGGGATTACACGTCTGTTGGTTATTCAATATCTTAGTATTACTACTGCAGTAAATACTGCAGTGACTGCAGTTATTATTTTAGTCTTTAAGTAGGTTAAAGCTTCTAACTATTCTGATATCAAACATGGGAAAGAATTCATATAAAGAATATAATTGCCCTTATTGTTTTCAAACTTCAAGTAGAAAATACAATATAGATATTCATATCCAGAGAAAGCATCGTTATCCTCGAATAAATAATGCAAATCAAACTCCATTGTTTAAAGAACCTCCTCCTGATCTGATAGATTTTAAAAAGTCGCCGACCAATTGGAATAGATCAATGGAAGAACAACAACCTCAATCATCAACCTCTTTTTATCCTTCACAATATTCTCCTTTTTATACTGATTCATTTTTTTATTATGATAAAGAGAAAGATGATTATGAGAATAAAAGAGAATCAAGAAGAAGATTCAATAAAACATTATCAGAATACATACAAAAAATTGTTATACCGTTATCCAAATTGCAAAATACACAGTTCACTTATACTGGTAGAAATTCCAGTTATTACATATTTATCGATCCAAGTAATATGCCAAAAGCCCATAAAATTTATAAATGTCATAAATGCTTTATGCAAACCCTTAAACCCTTTTTTGGCTTTCAGGAAATACATCCAATCAACAAATTCATTCATAACTGTTATTCTAATCAACAACAAACACAACATCATACAGACAATGAGGCTCAGATAAAGACGTGGAAATTACAGCAAATGTTGTTATCTGTTATTGATTTTAGATTAAGATCAAAAAATAACCTATTAAAAATGTAGTATTCCCTAATAATTTTATTGAAAATACATTAGCTCTTAGACTTTTGAGATTCTTAATGAGTATCGTGCGAAATGAAGAAGATCATAGATTTAGATGGCTACTTGAATTATAGAGAATGACAGTTTTATTGATCTGGGAGAAGTAAGTTCTCAACATTGGGCAAAGAGTGCATATAGTGGTGATAACTATTCAGTAGAAGAAAATGTTACAAAATTAGAAAAAGAAGAATTAAAACAATTCATAAGTATCGTAGAAGGAACATTTGGGTTAATTAAATTTAAGATAGATAACAAAACAATATACACTTTTAGTTATCTGCCACTTTAACGAAAATACAGTCTTGTTAGGTTAAGAATATTTTTTAAACGAAATTCATTTCAACGTTATATTTTTGATTAGATCTTCAATGTTTATTGGTTTTAGATAAAGTATTATTCACTTATTTATTTATTTTACCAAATTCAGTTCGTATTTTTCTGAAATTTTCATAGTACATTTCAGTTAGGGTAAGAAAAATGTTTGGAAACCATATGAAATTACAGGACAAATTCAAAAAAAAATTTTATACTACTTTTTTTAAGTAATAGTGTTCATATTTTTTATACTACTTTTTTTAAGTAAGAATGTTCATAAATTCATATTGTCTTCTAAACAAGCCTTAACTAATAAAAAATCAAGGAAAGCTAGGAAGAATGACAATGAGTTTGCAAAAAAAGAAAATAGTAAAACATTAGAAGAGCAACAATTACAAAGGAAATTACCTGAACCTATAATATACACAGAAGACGAAAATCAAACAAATATGCTATTAGCAAAAGAAGATAATAATGATGATAATTGT
>JBIOXM010000053.1:0-15868 GCA_044869655.1 Nitrososphaeraceae archaeon
AAGAGAATAGAATGCTCAAATCTATTGTTGACAAGATATCGTCAGTAGGTGCAAATGTTGTATTCTGTCAAAAAGGAATTGATGATATAGCACAACATTATCTTGCTAAAGAGGGTATACTAGCAGTTAGACGTGTTAAAGAAAGTGATATGACAAAACTGACCAAAGCTTCAGGTGCAAGACTCGTTAATAATATTGATGATCTTACTTCAAAAGACCTTGGTTCTGCTGATTTGGTTGAAGAAAGAAAAGTTGAAACTGATAAATGGGTTTTCATTGAAGGATGTAAAAATCCAAAAGCAGTAACTATTCTTGTTAGAGGCGGTTCTCAGCGAGTAGTAGATGAAGCAGATCGTTCTCTTCATGATGCACTAATGGTCCTGAAAGACGTTTTAGAAAAACCATTTATAGTAGCAGGTGGTGGAGCACCAGAAGCTTATATTGCTACTCATATAAGAAATTGGTCTAGCGGTTTAGAAGGTCGAGAACAATTAGCAGTAATTAAATTTGCAGAAGCATTAGAAACCATACCGATATCTCTTGCTACAAATGCAGGTATGGACCCAATTGATACAATGGCAGAACTAAGAGCAAAACAAAACAAAGGAATGAAATGGACCGGTATTAATGTAAAAAGTACAAATGTCTTGGATATGTATAAACAAAATGTATTGGAACCTGTTGTGATTAAAGAACAAATAATAAAATCAGCCACAGAAGCAGCGTGTATGCTATTAAGAATTGATGATGTAATTGCATCCAGTAAATCCTCAGGTGGAGGAATGCCACCAGGTGGAGGAATGCCACCAGGTGGCATGGGAGAAATGTAAGTAAAGTAAATATCTCATTATTTTTTTTTTAATTCTATATCAATCACTTGCTTAATCCAAATACCAACACTTTCTAACTTTGACAATTTATCTAGATATTGATTCCATGTTAAATTTGTAGAATAGGCTTCATTCCATTTTTTATGACTTGCTTGAAGATATTTTCTTGCTTGAGTATGATAAATACAATATTTAGAAGCTTCAATTCTTTCTTTTTCACAGATAGTACATCTCATTATACTTATATTAAATAAATATATTAAAAAAGAATTAAATTAATCTCAATAACAATTTAAAAAAGGTATTTATATTTATTTTAAATGCTATCTTTTATTGAACTCTAGTAAATCAAAACTCATTATTGTAATATCTGTAATTTATCTGGTTTTCTTTTTTGCATTATCAAGTGGGTTAATAAATGCTATTCTTGAAGGTGGTAAAGTACCTAAAGGATTTACCATTGTACCATCAAGATCGCTCCAAACAATAAGCGAAACAATAATTATTACACTAATACTTTTTGTAGGTGTATTTGGAGCCTTTTTATTATATAGATCAGGACACTCACATACTCCAAAAACACAATATGGCTTTCTTGCTGGAGGATTTTTTGTTATCACAATGTCATTGATACTAGGATTAATGATAATAAACATAAAACTTAACCTCTAAAAAGATCATTTAAAATGTCTATTTATTATTCTTTAATCTATAATAATAAATCTGCTAATTATAAATTGATTATTTAGATCCTTTAAATTAATGTTTATCCTTTTTTCTTATATGTTTATAGGTTTATTTATAGGTCGATTTCAACCATTACATCTAGGCCATATTGAAGCCATAAAATTTGCATTGCGGCAGCTCTCAACATTAATTATCGTAGTTGGCAGTGCACAAATAAGTTATGAACTAAGAAACCCCTTTACAGCAGGTGAAAGAATAAAAATGATGAGAAATACGTTGCTTCATATTGATGAAATTGATGTCCGAAATATCCTTATTATTCCAGTACCTGATATAAATATTCATGCATTATGGACTCATAATCTTGACTTATTAGTTCCATCCTATGATGTTATTTTTACAAATGATCCATTCACAATAGCTTTATTTCAGGAAAGACAAAAAAAAATTGTTAAACCTTTATTAATTGAAAGACAAAAATTTTCAGGAACCAGAATCAGAGAAAATATAATTAAAAAAGCAAATTGGAAAGATTTAGTTCATTTTGAAACTGCAAAAGTAATAGAAGAAATAAATGGTATAGAGAGATTAAATCTTCTATGGAAAAAATATAATGACAGCATCAATAATCAATAATTATATAATAATATATTATTTGATAGAATTAAATTATAATTATATGATAAATTATAGTTATGTCGACCAACGATGATCTTCAATCCATTCTTAATGATATTAAGGTAGGTGATATAGTTAATGTAGTTTTAAATAATAACTCTGTTATCTCAGGAAGACTTATGCCAAGATATGAGTCTAGTGAAAGGGATCATATAGTAATTAAATTGTCTAATGGTTATAATGTAGGTATATTGTTAAACAAGATAAAATTTATCACCAAAGTTTCTTCATTTTCTAGCAAAACGGACGAATTACCAAAAAAGAACCTATACAATTCTGACTCTTTAAAACCCCAACACAAAAATGATAAGGATCTTTCACAAATTTCGAATTTACCGAAAATAGCTTTAATTAGTACAGGTGGAACAATTGCTAGTAAAATAGATTATCGAACAGGAGGTGTCACATCTGTCTTATCAGCTAAAGATCTATATACTTCTATTCCTGAACTTTCTCTTTATGCTTCAATTGATACTGAAATTTTATTTAATGAATATAGTGAAAATATTGGTCCAATGCAATGGAACTTAATAGCTAATAAAATAATAGAGAAGATTAATTCTGAAAACTATGCTGGTATAATAATTTCTCATGGTACTGATACAATGGGTTATACAGCTGCTGCATTAAGTTTTGCGTTACAAGATCTTCCTATTCCTGTTATATTAGTTGGTGCACAAAGATCTTCTGATCGACCTTCTTCTGATGCGTCTTCTAATCTTATTGCATCAGTTATTTTTGCAACTCAATTGGATTATTCTGGAGTATTTGTGGCTATGCATGGAGGCATATCTGACAAAGAAATATATTGTCATATAGGGACAAGAGTAAGGAAAAATCATACAAGTAAACGTGACGCATTTAAATCAATAGATATTTCTCCAGTTGCAGTTGCACAAGACGATCTGGTCGTAACACAAAAACTCCCTTCACATATAATTTTACATAAAAACAAAAATAGAAACAAAATAAATAAAAAATCCAATATAATATCAAAAACTAAATTTGATGATAGGGTTTTTCTATTAAAATATTACCCAGGATTTAATCCGATATTAATAGAAAATGTTCAAAAAGTAGGATACAAAGTAATAATTATTGAAGGAACGGGTTTAGGTCATATTAGTAGAAATTGTTTTTCGCATTTAAAAGAAGCAATAGCGTCTGGAATGTTAGTTTTTATGACCTCTCAGTGTATATGGGGTAGAACAAACCTAAATGTCTATGACACGGGTAGAGATCTACAAAAGATTGGTGTAATACCATTATCTAATATGCTTTCTGAAACTGCCATGGTAAAAGCTATGTGGCTTTTAGCAAATTATGATGATTTAAATGATATCAGAAATAAAATGCAGGAAAATATTTCAAATGAGATTACTTGTATAACTCCGATTATAGAGGAATAAATTTCTAATAGTTCAAATTATACAATTTTATCAAGGAATCATGTAACTATTGATATGAATGAAATAATTTTAAAAGTTGGTTTTGAAATTCATCAGCAATTGTCTACTAAAAACAAATTATTTTGCAACTGTAAATGTTTGGAAGCGGAAAATTATGATTATGTTTTTTTAAGAAAATTGCGCCCTGCACATAGCGAATTAGGGTCATATGATCGAGCGAGTATATTTGAATTTACAAAAATGCGTACGATCAAATATCATTCTTCTTATATTTCAAGCTGTTTGGTTGAAGCAGATGAAGAACCACCACATGAAATAAATAGAGATGCTATGGACACTGCATTGCTAGTCTCTCTTGCTCTTAATTCTAACATTATTGATGAGATAAATGTTATGAGAAAAATAGTAATTGACGGATCAAATACCTCTGGATTTCAAAGAACAATGTTAATTTCTTACGGTGGTCAGTTACAGGTTGATGAAAAAAAAATAGGGATACAGACTATTTGTTTAGAAGAAGATTCTGGGAAGTTATTATTAGATGATGGAAAGTTTAGAGAATATGGACTCGATAGACTTGGAATTCCGCTTATTGAAATTGCTCTTGAACCTGTTACTGGAACACCAACAGAAATATTAAAAATAGCTCTTACTTTAGGGAGGCTTTTGAGGACAACTAAACGTGTAGCTAGAGGACTCGGAAGTATTAGACAAGACGTAAACATTTCCATTAATAATGGAAATGGTATTGTAGAAGTAAAAGGAGTTCAGAGATTAGATCAACTAATAAAAGTAATAGAATATGAAAAAATCAGACAACATGGTTTAATTTTAATTGCTGAAAAAATGACCAGAGAAAGGAAATCAAATGATATAATAATTGGAGATAAAATTATGGATATTACTAGCATTTTTATAGATTCATCATCTAAAATAGTACAAAAAATAATTTCTAACAAAGAAAATATTTTCATGGCTATCCGTGTTAAAGGTTTTAAAGGATTATTTGGATTTGAACCATATCCCGATATACGAATAGGTAAAGAATTAGGAGAACTAGTACGATTTTATGGATTCGGAGGCCTATTTCATTCAGATGAGCTACCTAATTATGGTATAACAGATATAGAAGTTAAAAAGGTTAATGAAATATTAGATATTGATATCTACAAAGATGGTTTTATTATTCTTGGTGGACCTAGAGAAAAAATGTCAATCGCGATAAGTGCAATATGTGATAGACTCCGGAATGTTAGCTCAGGGGTTCCATCAGAAACTAGAGCAGCTAAGACTGATGGAAAAACAATATACAGTAGACCAAAACCAGGATCAGCACGAATGTATCCAGAAACAGATATAGCTCCATTTAAAATAACAGATGATCTTCTTGTTCCTCTAAAAGAAATAGTTCCAAAATCCTGGAATGAAACTATTTCATACTTAGCAAAGAAATATCAATTAAATGAAAATTTAGCTGAAAAAATTTTTGATTCTAACTATTTTGAAATATTTGAAGTTCTTAGTGGTTTAACTAAAATCTCTCCATCATTTATTGCATCAAAACTCACTGAAGATATTTTAAACTTAGAAAGACAAGGTTATGATTCTAGTATATTAAATAATGATATACTGTTAGATATTTTTAAAAGACTAGATTCTGGTCTTATTGCTAAAGAATCAATTAATTTGATTATGGAAAAGTTGATGAATAGAACAACAAAAAGTGTTGATGAATCAATTAAGGTTCTTGGAATTAAGTCAATTAGTGATGAAGAACTTGAAAAAATAATTAATAAAATTATAGAAGATAATATGCTAATTATAAAAGAAAAAGGAATGAAGGCAATGAGTGCTTTGATGGGAGAATGTATGACTATTCTTCGTGGCAAAGTTAATGGAAAAAAAATAAATGAGCTGATAAATAACAAATTAAATATTATACTAAACCGTAAAAAATAAAATTTTTTGAAATTGTCTATCTATTTTAAATTTGATCATATTTCAATTTAAAACAAATTTTTGTATTTGAATTAAAGGAGAGTAAAATTTTAATTTATTATTTTAAAATATAAATATTCTATATATTTGACTAATTTATTTGAATAGAAAAAATAGAAAGAACATACGTTGATATTATAAATTTATTTTTCTATTCAATTTAATGATTGTACCTTTTAGTATGATAATGCTTAATAAAATTAAAACTAATTTATTATTTTAAAATTAACTTTTTTTATTAAAACTTTTTTTAATTATATCTTTATGTTTATAATAATTAGAGAATAATTGGATACTATAATCAATATAAAATAATTATTTTACTCTGTTTCCGATTAATATAAGAATAAGTAGTTTAATTATATACTTGTCTATGGATAAAAAAACAAAATCCAGTAGTAAAAAAACAAATAAAAAATCTCCATCTGCAGTTAGTAGAAAGAAAACAACAACAACAACAACACCAGCCAAGAAATCAACAACAGCAGGAAAGAAAACACCAGCAAAAAGAAAAACAACAACAACAGCAGGAAAGAAAACACCAGCAAAAAGAAAAACAACAGAAATTAATGAATTACAAAAATTATCAGAAAATGTTCCCGAGAGTTCAGTAGAGAGTCAAATAGAGAACCCAGTAGAGAGTCAAATAGAGAATTCAATAGAGCAAACTCAATCAGAGACTCCTTAAATTAATCATATATTCTTATGATGATATCTAGTATATGGTAATCAACCATTTTTAGTTTATCAAACTATTTTTTCTTATTTTCGTATTATACAGTTACAAATATAATCAGTTTGGCAAATTAAGTTAGTTGATCTGTAATTAAAAATAAAATTAATTATAGCATAATGATTAATAATTTTAATATATATTAGTCAATCATTTCTATAATGAAATTAGTACATCATCTCTAGTTCATCACCCTTTAAAAATACTTTTACGATTATATTAATTGCGAATTATATAATCTAAATATATAATATAACATACAAAGTTTTTATTAATAATACTTTATTGAATTGCCACAGATATAATAATAGAATTATAATATTTGTATTATTACTATAATTCGATTGTTTTCAACTGATTTGCGTTAGTTTTTATCAAAAGCTATATTAGTAAAATTTTAGTTATTTTATATGTTATGATAAAATCCCGTATGTATGATTCTACTAAATTGAATTTTATTAGATTATTAAAATTATTTGAAGACTCAATTGATGATATTGTAGCAATAACTAGAGCATTTAGTATAGCATATGTTATTCATAGAGGAAAATTCTATGATAATATAAAATCTGAACCGTACATAAATCATACACTTAGAGTTGCACTGATTCTTGCTAATGAATTAAAAGTAAAGGATAGAGATGTTATAATAGCTGCTATTCTTCATGATGCCTTTGAAAAAACTTATACAAATACTTTTCAGGAAGAACTTCTTAAAAAGACAATTGGTGAAAAAGCATTAAATTTAATCTTATCTACAACCAAATTTAACATAAAAGAAATGGAATCCAATGAGTATTGTAAGCTAGTTTTAAAAAGTTCCCAAATTGTAAGATATCTTATACTAGCAAATAGATTGGATAGTATTAGAATTTTAAAGAGTTCTATTCGCAAAGACAAAATACAGCGATTCAAAAAAGAAACCCAGGAATATTTTTTACCAATTGCAAATTTAACTGATGATAATTTAGTTTTTAAATTATCTGTTGCAATGTACGAATTAAAATAACGTTGGAGTTTATTTTAATCAAATTTTTTAAATATCTAAATAATTTATATTCACTGTGTATTCACCAACTACCACCACCATAAATAGAGCATAGATACATTTTTTCTTCGCTTACTAATATAAATATAAAGAACTAATCTAATCTATATTAATATATCCTATTTTAGGAAACGAATAATGTTATGACAATTATAATACCAATTAAACTATTTCACTGATCTAATTACTTTTAATTATTTAAACACGGATTTCCATCGATATTAACAATATAATTTTTGCCATGTGGTATAATGCTATATCTACATCCAACTATTTTGCTTATAATATGAAGATTTGTCATTAAATGTTCAGTAATTTCTCCTATCAAATACCTTGACCTACCATTCGCTAAACTTGTAGGTATTACTAACATATCCGCAAGATGTTGATCAACAGCTACTTTTTTATTATAGTTGACTAGAAACTTAGTTGAAGCTTCTTTTCCTACATCTTCTGCAGATTTATTTATTTTTCCGATAGAATCTCCTCCAATATAAGGTCCAAAATCAGATTTAGAATAAACTAAAATGGAGGCTCCAGGTGAAATGGCATTTTCAATCGATGCTACATAGCTATTACAGGATAAACCATTTCTTTCTAGAGTTAATATAGATGAAGATATTTGACGATCTAACACATGTCGCGGAAGATTAGAACAAATTCCTACAATTTTAGGATCAATTCTTTGATAATCAATAAGGTCAATTAAGCCTAAGTTTTTACAAGGAAATATTTTTGCATTAACAATTCCTCCTCCCTTTGGATAATACCCTCTTCTTATTACATCAATATTAAAATTTATTCCCATAATTTTATAGGCTTCAGAGAATACATATCTTATATAATCAATTGTAGGACTCATTCGAACATCCGTTCCACCAATAAGTTGTATATCAATTAATTTTTTAGATAAAGCTACTGATGGAATTAAGGCTTGTAATACCATGGATATACTTCCTGCAGTACCAATATCGATCTTAAGTGGCTCAGAAACAGGATCTAAATAATTTTTATCTGGATTAGGTATAAATCGCAGAAAGTGGCTTCCTAGAGTGAGATTTTCAACTCTAGCATTGAAAATATCTGCTAGTACTTTTATTGTATGTATATGTTGAGCTCGCAATCCACTTTTTGGTCTATTTAATCTAATATTATATATTTCAACTGGTTTTTGTAAAAGTACTGAAAGTGATATAGCAGATCTGAGTATTTGCCCACCTCCTTCTCCAAAAGAGCCATCTATCTTTAACAATACTATTTTAATGTGTAGTAAAATTAATAATTAAATTTGTTGTAATAAATCAAAATTATCATATCTTCTGCCATTAATATTTTAAAAATAAATACTAATTGTTAATAGCCATTAAAATATATACATGGGGTATTTATACTAAAAAGATTAATAGATCACTATTATAATATCTTGTAATGCCTACTGCATATGTTTTAATAAATTGTGATCTAGGATCTGAAGATGATATCATTAAGGAATTAAAGAAATTACCAGAAGTTGTTGAAGTAAGTGGTGTATTTGGTGTTTATGATATTATAGTTAGAATCCGTTCTGATTCGATGGATAAATTGCGGGAAGTTGTCACTTGGAATGTTAGAAGAATAGATAAAGTTAGATCAACCTTAACTATGATGGTAATCGAAGGTCAGGGAGATAAAGATATAAATTAACAATTAACAATTACACATTCTCTAAAATATTCTTTATTACTCTAATTGTTTTCATTATTTCTTCTTCATTATTGAAAAAGTGTGGAGATGCCCTGACTATTTTTTTTCCATTCAGTAAATCTCGTTCAGCCATAATAATTCCCTCTTTTTCAAGTTTTACCTTTAACAGATTAGATTCAATTTTTGGAGTAGAAAAAGACACTATTGAACTACGCAGATTTTCATCATTTATTCCATGAATATCAATATCATGTATTTTAACTAACTCATTTCGTAAAATCGATGAAGTTTTGGAATTTATTGACATTATTTTATGCATTCCTATTCTTAAAATATATCTAAGCGATGATTCTAAACCCGCTAATGCAGGATAATTACGAAATCCTGTTTCAAATTTTTGTGGAATATCATTATGAACTAAAGAATCATCTGAAATAATCTGTCCAGATTCTCCTCCTATGCTATCTGGAATTAAAGCATCTTTAGATTTTTCATTACAATAAAACATTCCTATACCTAATGGACCACAAATCCATTTAAAACTTGGGAATGCCATAAAATCACATCCAATTCTTTTGATGTCTACATTTATAGAACCAACAGATTGGGCTGAATCAATGCAATAAAGTAAATTATTTTCTCTTGTAATTTTTCCAACTTCTTCTACAGGCATTATAGAACCATTATTATATAATACATGACTAAGAATTACTAATTTAGATTTTTTTAATTTAGCTAATTTCTCTAATTCATCTATATCAAAATATCCATTTGGATCTATTTTTAATTCTTTTATTTTTAATTTTTTCCTCTTAGCTACATATAACCATGGGAAATAGTTTGCGTAATGTTCATGTCTTCCACCTCTAAGGATTATTATGTCTCCCTTTTTCCAATCTATACCATTTGCGACAAGATTTAGTCCTTGTGTAGTGCTTTGTGTAAAACTTACTTCTATTGCATTACAATTTATCAAGTGCTTTATCCTTAACCTAGTTTCTTCTATCAATTTTTCCATATACTGTGACAAATCGTATGAGTCAGGGCCTTGTTCGGAATATTTTATAAGAAAATCTGTAATAGCTTTTATAGAGGAAAGAGATAATGGAGCAATGGAACCATTATTTAGATAAATTTTCCTCATAGTAATTGGAAAATCATTAACAATTTGTTGTTTAATGTCATCTAACAATATTATATTTTATATATTCAACATATTTAATTCATGTATAGTTGCACAATATCTTATGTGATCTTTTAACTATTGGCGGATTAAATACATTATTATTTTATAATCCTTATGCTAAGCTTTGTTTTACATCAACAATTACCTCTTATTTTAAAAAAACAACTTATCTAGATTTTGATACAACTTATACTGCATATACTAAATCAAATTTAATAAAAAATTCTACTCTTAATGATATATCTTTGTTTACACCAAATGAAGGAGAATTGGAGTCATTAATAACCAACATAGTTTCTAACATTTCCAATTCTTCATTATTGATAATTGATTCATTAAACAGTTTCTATAATTTATATTATAAAAAAATTGATATTGAATCCTTAAAAGGAATTTCCACTATTCAACATACTCTTTCAAATTTTTTAATGATCTTATTGAAATTTTGTCAATCTTTACGGATACCCATTCTAGTGACTAATATGATGCGGTATAGAAAAATGGAGAAATGGATCAAAACTCCTACAAATAAGAGATTTCTACAGAAGAAAAGTACAGTGATATTATTTGTAGAATTGCTAAGTCAAAACATGTTCTTTCTCGATATTATAACTCATCCTACGTTATTGCCTACAACTTTAACTTTGAATAATCATAATATAAATATATAATATAGTAAAAGGTAATACGAATATTTCTATAGAAGCATGTTAAACTAAGATTTATAGCATCATTATTTTACTAATTAAATATATTGACTACTTTCTGGACCGTATATTCTATAATATTAATAGTGGGAGTAGGAGTAGTTTCTTCCTTAATGACAATTGAATCTAAAGGAGAATTAATAGAAGTTTCACAAATTAATTCAAATCTTTCATTAGATGTTCAATTAGAAAAAAAAATTATTAATAGTGATAATAAACAAACAATAAGTTTTTTTTTACAAGATATTTCTAAGAATAAGACAATTGATGCTAAAATAGAAGGTAATATAATATATTTATCAGGAATGGCAGAATCATTTTCTATTAATATCACTAATAACCAATTATATAACTATTCATGGATCATTAATCCCAAAACTCAATTTTACGGAACTATATTATTGGACATATACATGACATATAATGGATCAAAGACGAATGTTGCAAATTTGTCATTTTCTGTTGAGGATGATGATAATAATAAAAAAAACAATAGAAATAAATTCAATAGTTATAAGTAAATGCAATTGTAATATTATATTTACTTAGTTAATTTATGCTTCTTTGAGTAAATATTTTCTATATTTACTATAATGTATATTTATATCAATACTATATCTCAATTCATTATTTTAATTAAATATAAAAAAAATTACTATAATACTTTAATATCTTCAATACTTTCTATTATATTACATATACTTCTTGTAGAATTTCAAAATTCCATATTCTCTCTATTTTTTTAAATTAATTCTTTCTTAATCTTAACATATGAATATAAATATTAATAAATATGAAGAATAGAAGCAGAAATGAAATTATAGCTTTCATATTAGAATCGGTAGCAAATAGCAGAAACAGTAACGGAATTACAGCAACCAAAATTATGTATAGTGCATTCTTATCTTATTCCCAGTTGAAAGAATATCTTGCATTATTACTAGAAAAAGAGCTGCTTGGATATTATTCTGATACGCAGACTTATAAAGTCACTTCAAAAGGAACTCATTATTTATCAATACATAAACAACTAAATGACATGATAGTTACTACTAGTCAATTTTAATAATTAAATATCCCAAACTTTCCTTTTATTTTTTGTTTCTATTACAAATATATAATAGTAAAAGGTTTCTGATACAATATTCAACAACGGCCCCATCTGTAATATCTATCTCTAAACTTTTAGATACGAAACTATAAATTTTGTCTTAATTAATTAATATAATATTTCTTGGAATGTCAGTATATTTTCGTTTTTATGATCTTGCAATTGGAGAGCAAGAGATAATTTATACTCTTTTAGGAAAAACATTCTATGTTATAGAAGAAAAATTATCATTTGATGATATGGAGAGCAAACTTCCACATTTTCTTTCAATTACTGATTATTCAATTACATTTATTGAACTAATTTTTCCAGTTATGTTCAATAATTCCCTATTTCAGACTATTTCAGTTGAACGTTGGAATTCTATCAAAGGTATAATAAAAGAAATAAAACATAGACGAGGAAATAAACCTGTTATGTGTATTTTAAAATTTAAAGGTAATACAAATCAAACAGATTTTAATATTATTTTTTCTATAACAAATAGCTCAGTTCATTCATTCGAGATTGCAATAGAAAAAATAGAACATCTTGTCGATATAGTACCTACACAGTTAAGTTCTTTACCACCTAATACAATTGAAGTTTTTTATTTGTATGATGAATCATCCTTTAAATGGACTCCCTATCAAGCCAAAAGCATTGTACAAAATTATGTCAGTACATATATTTATAAAAATGGTTTATGGGAAGGATAATCAATTAATAGATCCTTTAAACAGTAGTATATTCTTACAAGTACTTTTATTTGAGCGGGGGTCGCCTAGCCTGGTAGGGCGTGGGATTGCTAATCCCATGTTCGGAAGAACTCGTGGGTTCGAATCCCACTCCCCGCGCTTATTTTGGGGTTCCTCCAAAAATGTTATGATTTGATACGAGATACTTATCGTTAGATAAACAAAATGAGCTGATGGATAAATATTGACTCTAAATATACAAAAATCAAAAAAACGAGAAACTAGTATACTTGAAGAGTTAGGAAGAAAGATAGAGTCAATTATGAAATTACTCCGAAAACAATATTTTAAAAATATGTAAAGTTAATTGTCTATTTACTCATCCGTGTCGTTTGAATTTAACCAAAATAGGTTTGAAACTTGCTAAAAAACGGTGCCAGTAAAGCCCTCGGAGAAATCCGTTTGAATTTGACTAAAATAAGTTTGAGACTAATACGGCAAAAGATAAACAAAAATACAAAGATAAAGTTTGAATTTAACCAAAATAGGTTTGAAACTTGCTAAAAAACGGTGCCAGTAAAGCCCTCGGAGAAATCCGTTTGAATTTGACTAAAATAAGTTTGAAACCCCATACTTGGTATTTTAGTGAACTTGTCTAGATGCCATCAAAAAGCAAAATCCATCATAACAAGGATTGAAACAGATAAACATGTCAAATTATATCAGTATCATTATGAATGCCATCATACTATCATCCAAACGTTCGGTCTGGCTATTCAAGAATTTCGTTATTTTAGTAAATGATATGTCAAGACACTATAAATAATTATGAAACTACCCATATATACCAATATATAATATGATAAAGCATCTTTATATTTACAACTCCAAAACTACAAGAACACGAAATTATGATAATAGAATTTTTATTTAGAATTCTTTGTTATTAATATTATGTTATCTAAAGTAAAAGATTATTTCTTATTTTAAGTCAAATGTTATTATGAACTCCAAAAAAAGAGGATTCATATCGTGTATTCAAAGCCTCAGGTAGGATTCGAATCTTTAGCAAAAGTTTAAATTTTAAGAACTATTGCCTGAGAATTAACCTTAATTTATAATAATATAAACCCGTGAATGCAAGACATGGGTTCAAATCCCATTCCTTCCATGTTAATCATGATTTTTCAAAAATAATGTATCACACAAGTAAAAATTAAGTACTTGTATAATATTTATCTTAAAATTACACAATATAATATAGAAAGAACCATTTATAATAGAACCCTCAAGTATACCTTATGGGTTCGAATCCCACCACATGATAATTACAGTTCAAATAATTTAATCTAGTAGTTTTCAATAATTTTTTCTACTTTGCTATAGAATTCTTGTTTACATTGTTATACACCGAAAAGCAAAGTGCTTCATTGCATATTATTAAAAAAATGTTTATAACATAATATCATGTATTACTATTATCATGGATTATGAAAATGTAGGAAAAACTATTATGAATATGGATCCTGATGTGCGTTTCGTAACAATATTTGATACTAATGACCAAAAGCCTATATATTCAGAACATAAAACAGGTGTAACAAATTTATTATCAAAGGAAGAAAGTCAAGAATCCCTTCAATTAGCCCTTAATGCATGGAAAACACGTAGTAAACTTGAACCAAAAATTGGAAAAGGAAAATATGTTCTTGCAGAATATGAAAAAATAAAGCGAATTACTCTGCCTCTAGATGAAAATCATTTGCTTTATATAACTACTGAGGTTGGATGTGACGCTCATAACCTTATAGATAAAGTAAGGAAATTGTAAATTCTAAAGGATAAGATACCATTTCTATTAATTTTAATTTTTTATCTCATTTCCATTAAAAATTTTTTATACCAAATAAAGTTATTTAAATTCCTCAATGATACTCAAATATTGATAACTATTAATTTTTTTATTTGATAGTAGAACTCACATTTGATGGATAACGGCTCGAATCCCAACTACAAGATGATAGTTTAATTTCATTCCTATGATGACTATGATAAGAGTTGACAAATTAAGCTAGGAAGCAAAAGGGTTCTATTGGCGTTTTTCAGAAGTACACTATCAATGCCAGATGTATTAAGATAAGAGATATTTTATCATTTTGAGAACTTATACAAGTTCATTTATATTTATTATAAAAAGTTTATAATATCTATGAAGATTTTGATGGATAATAGTAGAAACACAAGGAAATTATACTAAAAGGCAAATCAGCAAATGAAATAGAGAGTCATTCGGTTAATGCCCATTCAGATAAACCTGAATAACCAGACGGAACTATTACAAAGTTAGAAAATGATGATTATAATGAATGAATAACTAGTTTATCAATTTAATAAACTCATAGAATAACAATGGAAGTTATTTCTATGATCCAGTTAGACAAAAGAGAAAGATAATTATTTTTTGTAATAGGTTTTATATTATGTCGTACTCATATAAATAACAATGTCAGAAATAAAAGATAAGCTAGAAGATACAGGAGAGACGATAAAAAGAGGTCTAAAAAAATCAAAAAACAGAATGGATGAAAAAGCTGACGAATTCGAAGATAAAAAAATAGACTAAATAAGTTATTAAGTTATAATGTGAAAGTATAACACTTTCTTTTTTTAGGAATATTTTAGTTTTATTACATAGAAATATAATAGCAATAACAATTTTATCGGTATTTAGTTCTGCTAACCAAACTATGGAAAAGTCTATTCAATCTACCAATGAAACTAGACAAGATGTTAAAAAAACTAACAACTGACAAAATTGGCTCCAAAATTACTAAGGAAGCATTTCTAGGATATGGTTTTTATAAGCTCTAATTATAAATATTTAGAATTTATTCTCATGAGAAATAGATTTTGATATACTATCATTTACTGCATTAATTAATTTAAATATGGATACACGTTTTTTGAGAATGTTAAATTTATAATTATATTTGAAATCCTTGAAATTACTCAATAATATTATATTTAGTTTTGGATTTACTTCCAAGAGTCTTGTACTACTAAATAATCCATTTAAATTAAATATTTTCTCATCGACAATTACTAATGAATATTTATCTGC
>JBIOXM010000054.1:0-8021 GCA_044869655.1 Nitrososphaeraceae archaeon
TCATTTTGAGGTTCTTCTGATCGTATCGGTAGTTCCTCAATTGTTATAGATTTACCTTCGTCTTCTAAATTATCTTCTTTACTTGTTCCAACACTAACAGGAGAAAATCCTGGTACCAATTGAACAGGAACAACTAAATTCAATATAAGTCCTCCTACCACAAAGAAGATCAAAATATTTATCATTTATTACGATTTAAAATTCTTCACAAAAATATAAATATATTCATAGAAAATTTCAATTTTTCAGCATAGTGTTTCATCATGTAATTTACTTTTATGGAAAGGATTTAAAATAGATTTCAAACCAATATACTCAAACATAAAATTATTGTTGCAAAATTTACTTTTAAATTTTTTTTTGTTTAACAACTACCGTATTTCTCTCTTCTATTTCTTTCTCTTTCACTAATAAGTCTGAGGCCTCTTGAATAGTAAACCCTTCGTGAACAATAGATTTGACAGCTTTTATCATTGCAACTGGGTAATCTGATTGCCAAATGTTTCTCCCCATATCAACCCCTGAGGCACCATTACTAATCGCGTTAAAAGTCAAATCTAATACATCTTTCTCTTTTGCTAGTTTTTTTCCACCAGCAATAATCACTGGTACTGGGCATCCTTCTATTACTTTTTCAAAATTCTCACAATAATATGTCTTGACTACATGAGCACCTAGTTCGCCAGCTATTCTACACGCTAACCCTAGATATCTAGCATCTCTTACCATTTCTTTTCCAACTGCTGTAACTGCTAGAATAGGTATCCCATACTTTTCGCCCTTGTCCACTAAAGTAGCCAGATTAGCCAATGTTTGATGTTCATACTTTGAACCTACAAAGATAGATAAAGCTAGACACGAAACATTTAGCTTAATTGCATCCTCAAATGATGTAGTAATTGTTTCATTTGATAAGTCATCGCCAATTATACTGGTCCCTCCTGAAACTCTCAATACTATAGGTACATCTGAATTAGGAGATAAGGAGGTCCGTAAAACTCCCCTTGTTAGCATTATTGAATCTACATGTGGAAGTAAAGGTTCAATAGTCTTTTGAGGAACTTCCAATTTCTCTGTAGGGCCCAAAAAGTAACCATGATCCACAGCCAACATTACACAACGTCCGTTCTTTGGTCTTATTATTTTTGAGAATCTATTTGCCATTCCCCAATCCATATTTGATATTCACCACAAATTTCTTTAAATATTTATATTTTTTTTAAATGAGGTCTCATGTAGTAATGATTACTTTCATACAATCTTTAGCTTTATGAGCACAAAAAAAAGCAGCAGGCGATTGTTCAAGAGTAAATTTATGAGTAATAAGGTAATCTAAATTAATTTTTCTATCTTTTAATAAGTTCAATGCTTGATTAGTTTCTAGTTCTGATGCTGCGTAACTTGGTATAATCGTCAATTCATTAGAATATAAAGTACTGGCTGGAAAAGGGAATTGAGAATCTTTAGTTGGTACTCCAAATAATAAGATATAGCCACCTTTTCTAGTAATTCCAATAGCATTAGATAATGCAGCTAAGCTGCTGGTCGCGACTATTGCTAAGTCCACTCCTCTACTCTGTGTAATCTCTTTAATAATTTTGGAATAATTTTCTGTTTTAGCATTAAGAAAGTAAGTGTCGGAAAGAAATTTTTGTGAAAATTCTAATCTAAAATGGTTAATATCTACTAAAAATATTGTTCCTGCTCCTGCTAATTTAGCTAAAGTAAGTAGCATAATGCCAGCAGGTCCGGCCCCAAAAATTACCACACTATCTCTTTTTTGAAAGGGTACCTTATTAAGCGCTCTTAAACAACAGGCTAAAGGCTCTATTAAAGATGCTTGTTCATATGTCATTGTATCTGGTAATCTTAATACACCACCTCGTTCAACGTTCCACGCAGGAACTATAAATCTATCAGACAAGCCACAGGGATTAATATTGCTTTTTTGATAAAATTCGCACATTGTATTATTTCCATGTCTACAATAATGACATGAATTACAACTAACATGGTGATGAACAAATACTCGATCTCCTATCTTAATTCCTTTGACCTTATTTCCTATTGCTAAAACTTCCCCTGAGGGTTCATGTCCGAGTCTTGCCGAAGTCATACCGTATTCTCCATAGATTTTTTCTAAATCGGATCCACAAATACCACAAGCTTTCATTTTTACAAGAATATCACCTTCTGATTCAAGGTGAAGTGTGGTATCGTCGCGCTCATAAACTTGAATTACTCCTTGCGATATTATTTTTACAGATTTCACAGAAATATTATTTAGAGGAGGAGGAATATAAAATGAATTAATTATTGTTATATTTTTTTGGCTTTCGTTTAAAAATACCTTTACATCCTTCACAACAGAAATAATATTTTTTGTTATCATATATGAAGGAAATTGCTAATCCTTCATCCATTTCTATTCCACAAACAGGATCTACTGGCATAATTGAACACAATTATTTTTTATAATTGTTTATATATTTCTATACATTCCAAAATATGTTTATGGAAGTTTCTCACTTTTATTATATGAACTTTTGATTTCCTAAACTGTTTATTCTATTATAATTATTGTTAAATGTTATGTTTCAGTAATTAGGAAATAAATAAGAGTTTAGAAAATGGCTTGAAGAATTTAACAATCGGGTTTGATTTGGAAAATTATTTAACATCATTCAAGAGTATATAATCATTGCTTCAAAAGAAGACTATCTAACTTACTTATTTGCAATAGTACTAGATTTCTAGTTCCCTCCTATGTATAAGGTCAACTTATACAGATTATACTAAAAATTTATTTTGTCCAAATTGTTAATAACCTTTTACAAGAAATATATTATTCTAGCATTGAATTGATATGAGTAATGTCATATCCTTGTTTAGAAGTTGTATGTGGTAATTGTGGAAGCACAATAAATAGAATGATAAATCTTAAATCAATAAAAGATAGTATTCGTATTTCCAGTGGACGATGCAATAAATGTGGAATTTCACTTAATCCCTCGGATTTTTCATTGAATACTGTCAAACAATAACTGGTAGCATACGAATATTATGGTTGTAGAAAAATACCAATTTATTTTTTATAATATACCCTTTAATTGTAACATATAATTTATTGATTTATTTATTAATTATTGCAAGTAAGTAACTTAATATCAAACAAATACCTACTATTCTAGAGTAAATAATAGTATTAGAAATTGCTTTAACTAAATCTTCTAGTTTTTCATAATTTTTTAACAATTTGGAAGAGCGGATAGCAAAAGGTACTGAAATAAAGGTTATAAATGTATAGATGGGTACATACTCAAATATAATTCCAATAGTTATTAAGGAATATAGAAAGACAATGAGAAACGGAAATACTTTAGATCCCTTATCTTTTCCCAATAAAATAACTAAAGTCTTTCTTCCTTTTTCTTTATCAGCGTCGAAATCGGGAAAGGATGCTATATATAAAACAATAGAAGATAATGTTCCAGTTATTATTCCTAAAAAAACAATCGGTAAGTCTAGCAAACCAATCTGTACGTAAAACGCACCAATCACAATCAATGCACCTTTAACCCCTACCAAGATTTCTCCTAAACCAATATTTACGATAGTCGTAGAATAAAAGTAAATTGAGAAAGTCGCAACTGCTAAAATAATTGCAATTATGAAGCCAATCTTCAGAACAAAGTATCCTCCTATAAACAACCCAACCACCATACACAATATTCCTGCTTTGTATACTAGGATTGGATCTAGTTTTTTCTCTGGTAATACTCCTGTACCTCCACTAAACCTAGTTCTCTTAGTGGTAGTATCAATTCCTCTTTTATAATCCCAATAGTCATTAAAGATATCAACGCTGGCATGTAAAAAAATTACTCCAATATAGGTCAATAATGCATCAATTACATTGAAATGCATGTAAGTAAGATAAGTATATAACAAAGCATTAGTAATAGCTATAATAGAGGCTAAGAGAAATTTTATCCTTATAATTCTGAGCCATACGGAGAATATCAACCTAAAACTTACATTAATTTTCTACGATTGTTTATATTTGATTCTAATTATTTTCAGATTGTGCCAGAGTTCGAATGAAACTATTTAAAAAAAAGTACGTAAAAAAATAGTGAAAATATAAATTATCTTATATCGCTCTCAGACATGATTAATGTCAATACTCTTTACAGTAGATAAAGCAAATACTATTTTACCCAAAGTGAAAAAGAGATTTGATGAAATATTATGCTGTAAAAATAATGTGATGGATATTCAAGAGGAACTACAAAATCTTTCAGATTCTAATTGCTCATTTGAAAAATTCATAAGGAAAAAGCAAGAACTTAATCATGCAGTCACTTCTTTATATAACATGATTCAAGAACTGGAAGACATGGGGATAATGATAAAAAGTGTTGATGAAGGTCTACTCGATTTTCCCTCAATCCGATATGATGAGGAAATATGGTTATGTTGGAAATTTGGAGAAAATCAAGTAAAATTTTGGCACCGTAAGGACGAAGGTTTTATGGGTAGAAAACCAATTCCTCAAGAAGGCTTCGAATATGTTGATGATTTTGCAGACCTCAGATAAGTGATTGACGATAAGCTATATACTAAGTAAAGAGGCAACTAATAGTTTAATTACCATTTTTACAATTGAAATTTTTCAAATAAGAGTAGGTAGGAATTGATAATGGATCTTGAACAATATGTAAAATTTTTAATTTAAAAGATATTATACATAAACAGTATTTTAATTTTATAAAACCATTTTAATAAATAATTCAGACTTTAGTGAAGTATATTTTATACTATTTAGGAATGCATTGAGAAATTCACTATGATAAAATATATCTACTGTTCTTTTATTAATAAATGCCAATTATCCAAAATGAAAAAGAGTTATTTCAACATCATGGTCAATTCTCCTCATTTAATATTGCTTTATCTGCTTTGAAAAAAGCCATGGCATCAGTTGATCCGTGTGTTTTAATAAAAAATTCGATTTGCATTCAGGATAATAAAAAACTTGTAGTAAGAGATGTCCATGAGGTTCAATACTATTTTGATTTAAAAGACTATGAATCATTTCATATTTTTGGAGCTGGAAAAGCAACGGCAAGAATGGCTAAAGCTTTGATGGAAAAACTAAATTTAGAAATTTCCACCGGAGCGATAGCGATACCATATAATGAAAAAGTTTTGCCTAATGATCTAATGGTAATAGAAGCTGGTCATCCGATTCCAGATCAAAATAGTATCCGTGCAACCAACCAAATAATTGCTTTATTAAAAAACATTCAAAATAAATCTTTAGTGTTCGTCCTTATTTCTGGCGGTTCTTCTTCCTTACTGTGTTGTCCTGTCGATGGATTAAACCTTACCTCTAAACAACACATTACCAAACTATTACTAGAGTCCGGAGCTTCGATAAAAGAAATTAATACAATTAGAAAACATTTATCAAAAATTAAAGGAGGCAGACTTCCACAATATGTTACTAATAAAGCTAAGATAATCACCCTGATTATATCGGACGTTGTTGGCGATGATCTAAGTACTATTGGGTCAGGACCTACGGTTGGAGATAATTCAACTTTTGCAAATTGTAGAGAAATATTGGAAAAATATAAATTATGGTATCCAAATAACGCTGAAAATACAACACATATAGTAAATGTCAAAAAAATAATAGAAGATGGAAATAATGGACTTATTGAAGATACTCCAAACATTAATGATAAACTCTATAAAAATGTAAATAATATTTTGATCGGGAATAATGAAATAGCTTGTAAAAGCGCAATGGCAGAATTACAAAATTTGGGATTAAATGCTAAGTATTTAGGATCCAGTGTCAATTCTGAAGCTAAGGTTTGGGGAAAAGAGTTAGCTGAATTGATTAAATTTGATGGAACAACATCCTCTCGCACTAAATATGGATTTAATTTCTTTGCATACGTGATGGGAGGAGAGACCATAGTAAATTTGACTACAAGTAAGAATTTAAATAATAAATATATTGGAAAAGGAGGAAGAAATCAAGAAGCAGTAGTTTCTTCTATAAATTATCTTCAAGGCATTCAAAACTTGGACGATTTTACTATAATGTGTTGTGGAACAGACGGAATTGATGGCAATTCTGAATCTGCTGGAGGGATAGTATCTCCTTTCACCTTAGAATATATTAACCGAACCAAAATCAATGTTACCTCCTTCTTGAAGTTTCATGATAGTGAAACATTACTTAAAAAAGTTTGTTCACGTCTCATAACTGGCAGAACAGGAACCAATGTTAATGATATAGCAATTATTTGTAAGCAGGAATGAATAATTTAGTTGGAGAATAAATGAGAATTAAATTAACCATTAATTAGATTTTCATGAACCTTTGTACAAAAAGTGATTCAATAATAAATACTTTTTTTGAATGGAACCATTTCATTTCGTTTGTGACATGGAAATAAGGCTACAAAGCTTAAATTGATAAAAATTTTTTATTTGTCATTTTGTTCTCTAATAGTAATTTCCCCAGAATATATTATTTCTTCTACCTTATCCTCTCGTTCTAGGATTAGCCCTCCTCCATTTTCTATATCTTTTACAATACCACTATTTTTTTTCAAGCCTTCGTGGTAAATAACTATTCTTTTTCCTAATAAATTGCTAAGTTTTTTGTATATTTCGATAATTTTATTATGATATTTATCGTTCTGGATTAAGGACAAATAAAAGTCTAATTTTCTTAGTAATTGTTTCATCAGAGTAAACCGATTAATATTTTTTACTTTACTTTCGTTAGTTATAGATGTTACTCTAATAGGTAATATATTGTTGGATTCAACGGAGAGATTAATTTTTGAAATATCGACATTGATATTAATTCCTATACCGATAATTATATAGTCGTTTTTACTATTATCCGTATTAGTATCTATTAAAATACCTGCAATTTTTTTCTCATTTATTATAATATCATTAGGCCATTTTATATAACTTTTTACATGAGAAATTTTATATATAGCTTCACATACAGAAATTGCTGAAATTACAGAAATCAAATTAATTTTAGCAATTTCAATTTTCTGTTTAATAATTAATGACATCCATAATCCGCCAATTGGAGAAGCCCATTTTTTTTTAGCGCGGCCGATTCCTTCCATTTGTTCATCAGCCACTATAACGGTTCCATGTTCATGGTCAATATTGCTTTTAGCTAATGAAATAGCGAGTTGTTGGGTTGAATTTATTTTTTTATAGTGATATATTCGTTTGGCAATAACAAGGTTTTCCAAACTTAAATCGATTTTGCGATAAGGTTCATCCATGCCCATATATAAAATATAATGATTTAATGTTTTGTAATAGCATATTCATAAAAAATATTGTTTCACATTGATTTATTTTTTACTTGACCGGTAATATTTTCTATCTGGTTTAAATTTTTTACAGGTACAATTTTCGATTAGACATTTCATTTTATCAATTTTAGCATTTTTATCGTGATCAATTTTTTGGTGTTTGCATCTTAAACATTTAACAAATGTATCTGAATCTATTTCCAAATTAAAGCATCATCATCCAACAATAGAGAACAATAACTAATATATTTCTATAAAGATATTCCAATTATTTTACTTTTTACTTTATATCTCTTTCAATGATAATACTATATACACTACAGTAAAATTGATTAATATGACTTTTTAAAATCTACATATTGTAACTCCTTCTTATGTGAAATTCCTTCTTCTAATCCCTAAATTATTACAAAAATAATAAACCTAACGTTCTTATAAGAAAAAACCAATAATTAAGTATGAGAAAAGTAATTGAGACTATAAGGAAATCAAATACTGCAAAAAATAACGATGAACGTATTATAATTGACAATAACAACAATAAACATTTAGAATTTTTTATGAATGGTAGTTGGAGACATAGCAATAAATGTAAAGCTATTGTAAATAATCAATGTGTTAAGAAATAATGAAATCTTTCTAATTTCCTCA
>JBIOXM010000055.1:0-3757 GCA_044869655.1 Nitrososphaeraceae archaeon
ATTTAAAATACTCATTTGTTCTATCAATTTTTAATCATGGAATTTAGCCGAATTTTCCACTAATATATCTCTCTGTTAATTCTTTCCTAGGACTTCCAAAAATTTGTTTTGTTTCTCCGAATTCTATTAGTTCCCCAAGATACATGAATGCTGTAAAGTCTGATACTCTAGCTGCTTGTTGCATATTATGTGTTACTATTACTATGGTGAGGTGATTCCTTAATTCATTAACCAGTTCCTCTATTTTGGAAGAGGCAGTAGGATCCAATGCAGATGTGGGTTCATCCATAAGAAGAATCTCAGGCTGCATTGCAAGTGCGCGGGCGATACACAGCCTTTGTTGTTGGCCACCAGAAAGGCTCATCCCGGGTTTATTTAATTCATCCTTGACCTCTCGCCATAACCAAGCGCCTTCTAAACTTTCTATGACTAATTCATTTATTATTTTCTTATCTTTGACACCATTAAGTTTTAAACCTGCTGCAACATTCTCGAATATACTCATGGTTGGAAATGGATTGGGTTTTTGAAATACCATACCAATTCTTCTTTTTATCATTACTGGATTGACTTTAGGATCATATACATTCATGTTATCCAAATCAATTTCTCCTCTAGAATAGGCACCAGGAGTCATTTCATGCATTCTATTAATGCATCTGATTAGGGTAGTTTTACCACACCCGGATGGTCCGATAAAAGCAGTAACAGAATTTTTTTTTATGGATAAGTTAATATTTTTTAAGATTTGTTTATTATAATATCCAGCTTCCATATTTTTAATACGAATCTTGATACTATTTGTGAAATCTATATTACCCTGATGAAGGCTCCTACTAGAAACATCAATATTAGATCTTTTCTCAATGTTCGTAGACGTTTCCAATCACTGATTATACTCTTCTTAGATAGATAAGATAACACAGTACGTAAACTATAGCAGTCATATCTACATTATAGGACTATATAGAACTATATTATTAAAATGAAAATGATTACGATTCGTTCCTTATTCTATTGGTAGTTTAGAATTATTACCCCATTCATTCCAGGAGCCTAAATACATTTTAACATTTTTAAAACCTAATTCTTTTAATATCACGAAAGTATTTGCTGCTCTATATCCACCTTGGCAATATGTGATGATTGGCTGACTTTTCGAAAAGCTTGAGTATAACTTTTTGATAGCATCAAGAGATTTAAATTTATTAATCAAGATATTTTCCTTCCAATCAATATTGAGAGCACCGGGGATATGACCACCTCTCATTGCTCGTATTTGATCTCCACTATATTCTTCTAATGATCGTGAATCAATTATTATTATTTGATTTTTCTTTTTATCACTTATAGATTCTAGAAGAGTTCCATAATCCGCCAAAACTGTTTCGTCCGTTGGGTTATCAAGTTTGAAATAACTAAAAGACTCTGTTTTGTTCTCTATCGGTCTATTTTCTTTTTCCCAAGTAGTGAATCCTCCATCCAACATTGCAACTTTCATGTGGGAAAAATAAAGTGAAAGCCAAACTCCTCTTGCTGCAGATGGACCAGAAATATTATCATAGAATATTAAAAAGGTTTTTCCAGCAATTCCTATATTAGAAAATAAATGTCTCATTTGTCGGTTAAATGCGATGATGCCTTGTCTTGAGGTGTCATTCCAATGATACTGCATTAGTTCGATATTTATTGCGCCGGGGATGTGTCCTTTAAGATATTCATTAAAGGATCTTGTATCAACAATCCGTATGTTTCTGTGCTTATGTGAAATTAAATCAAATAGTTTTTGTGTAGATATAATTAAGCTCAATCTTAATATTGTTTTTTTTTCTAATATATTGTTTGATATTCAATTAGTGAAGTGATTCAACTATTAATTGAGAATGAAATATCATAGATTGTGGAAAAAACTTTTTTCTATATTAAAGTTATTGACATCTGTTACAGAGGATCAATTACATTAGCGACTAAAAATTTTTCCTATTAGTTACTTCACTATAAAATACTAGTAGAAATTAGTAGGATCTCTATTCGCCAATCTATATAATAAAAATAGTAAATTTTTCTTACAGATGTCGAATTCAATCAATACAAAATTAAAGAAAGTTTTAGTTATTGGTTTAGGTCAGTTAGGATTACCTGTTGCTAAATATGTTAATGACAAAGGTTTTGATGTTTATGGATATGATATTAATAGTGAATCAATGCTTCGAGCGCAGGAAAAGATTGGAATAAAAACTACAACCAGTTTTAGAAATTTTGATATTTATATTATTTGCATTTCTACTCATAATCCATCTGATATTTCATCCCCTCAAATTGAAGGTTTACTTTCCGTCATAAATAAAATATCTAGAGAAGCTAATAATGGTTCTCTTGTTTCGATTGAAAGTACAATTCCCCCAGGTACCTCACAAAAAGTATTTGAATTATTGGAGCATAGACTGCATGTTGTGCATGCCCCACATAGATGGTATTCCCAAGATGAAGATAAACATGGTGTAAACCAACTCCGTGTTATTGGAGGTGTAAACCCATGTTGCTTAAAATTAGGTTCAGAGTTTTACACTGGACATTCTAAATGTGCCACTCAAATATATAATGATGAGGAGATTGCGAACCAGTATAATGGCCAAGAAGAGGCAAATAGATCTTTGAATGTGAGCCCTGCCCATTTTGTTGAAAAAAGCTTAGCAAATAATAATAATCAAATTAATTCTCAAGCCTATAGCCAAAGTTTAGAAATTCCTATGCATACAGTTCTTACGATTGAAATAGCAGAACTAACCAAGATAATAGAGAACTCCCATAGATATTTACAAATAGCATTTGCTGAAGAGCTTTATTTATATTGTCAAACTAATCGTGTCAATTTTACTGAGCTACGAGATGCGTTGAATACAAAATGGAATGTGGAAATACTCGAACCCAGAAGGGGAATTGGAGGACATTGTCTACCTAAAGATACAAAAATGTTTTTGAATTCCTCCAAGTTCAAAAGTAAAATTCTTCATTCTGCTATGGAAGTTGATTCTTTATATCGAGATTCTATGAGCATCAGGGAAAAGAAATTAATTACTTCAGTGGAGAACTTAACAAATTAGACACACTTCATTTACCATTTTGTTTAATTCGTTTCCTTTTTTTATATAATTTGAAAATGAAGAACAGCACTAACGAGATAATAATGATTAATGTTATGATATGAAAGGCATGAGAAGATTCTTGTGAAAATTTATCCCACGCGTTACCTAAATAATATCCAATCATAGTTAATGATAAACTCCATAAAAAGGATCCAATAAAAGTAAATCCTAGAAACTCTAAAAAATTCATTCTGGATAATCCAGCAGGAATCGAAATCAACTCTCTTACTCCTGGAGCGAGGCGTCCTAATAATACTGCCACTTTTCCGTATTTCTCAAACCATACTTCGGCTTTTTCTAATTTAGATTCACTTATTAAAATATATTTACCAACCTTCAAAATTATTCTTCTCCCAACTTTTAACGCTATAAAATAAATTATAATTGCACCTAAAGTAGAACCTACTGAACCTACGAATCCATACATAATTACATATTCTATTCCTAAACTTTGACTGTAAACAACATAGCCAGCCAGAGGAAAAATTAGTTCACTTGGTATTATTGGGAAAAGTGTCTCTATCAAGGCAGCAGTGAAAATCCCAAAATAACCAAGATTGTAAATTAAATTTGTAACAGAATTAATAATATTATCTATGACAGAGGTAAAA
>JBIOXM010000056.1:0-2079 GCA_044869655.1 Nitrososphaeraceae archaeon
TAATTCACAAAGTAGCAAATGGTTCTATAATTATTCCCAGAAATAATATACGAAAACAAAAAATAAAAGTTGTTGGTATTGGAAAGGGACTAAAAACTAAAGTTAATGTTAATATTGGAACCTCAACATTGTATCAGAACTTAGACGAAGAAGTCTCAAAGGCCAAAGTGGCAGTGAAATATGGTGGGGATACCATAATGGACCTTTCTGATGGGGGAAATTTAGATTTGATCCGAGAAACGCTTTTAGATGCTGCACCAATTACATTTGGTACGGTTCCTATTTATCAAGCCTATGCTTACGGTGTAGAAAAATACAAGAATCCTCTGAATATAACTGAGGATGATTTTTTAAATTCATTTGAAAAACACGCCAAAGATGGAGTGGATTATACTACTATTCATTCAGGTATAACAAAAGAAATAGCAAAAAGAATTTTAGAAGTTAAACGACATGCAGGTATAGTGTCTAAAGGAGGGACAATTACTGCCGCATGGATGTTAAAATACGATAAAGAAAATCCATATTTCGAACACTTTGACTATATGTGTGAAATAGCTCGAAAATATGATGTGACGTTTAGTTTAGGAGATGCATTAAGACCTGGCTCTATACTGGATTCACATGATGAGCTCCAAATACAGGAAATGATAAATGTAGCAAGGTTATGCAAGAGGGCACATGAAAAGGACATCCAAGTTATGGTTGAAGGGCCAGGTCATGTTCCCTTAAATGAGGTTGCAGCAAATGTTAGATTGGCAAAATCATTAATGGGAGAGATTCCCTATTATGTACTTGGACCACTCGTTACTGATATAGCAGCAGGGTATGATCATATTGCAAGTGCAATAGGTGCTGCAATATCCGCTTCAGAAGGTGTTGATCTTTTATGTTATTTGACTCCAGCTGAACATTTATCATTGCCCAATGTTGAAGATGTAAAAGAAGGTTTGATTGCCTATAGAATTGCTGCTCATGCGGGGGATTTAGTAAAGATTAGAGAGAAAGCGATAAAATGGGATAGGGCAATTACAAATGCAAGAAGAACCTTAAATTGGCAAAAGCAAATAGAACTTTCTATAAATCCAGAGGAAGCAGAGAGAATTCATAATAGACAAGGCCAACATGAAGGCAATAATGTTCCCTGTACAATGTGTGGAGGAGCTTGCGTTTATATAATGTTACCACAACAAAGAAAATATGAAGATAAAGATGAAATTTTTAATGAAATAAAACAATAATATAACAATTATTTGAATTTCATTCTTTAATACGAATCTTATTTCGATTTGGAATCTAATATTTTTTAGAAAATAAGAATAAAAGTTAAGTATTATCCCCCAATTATATTATTTACTATGTTTGGAAAGGCCAAATGCAAGTTATGTGATAAGGAGGTTAGATTTGTTATTCGACATTTAAAAAATGAACATCTTCTAGAATTTCAGAAATTAACCAATCTAAATATGTCAAAAATAATGAAAAAATATTTCATAGAATAAAAGATTCATCATACCCTTCTTTAGTGTTTGAAGAGAATACTCAGATTTTCAGTTTTTCAAATAAATAAATTAGTATGTGTATGTCTTTATCAATCATCACTGATAACTCAGATCATATTTCATAATTGACAATTTCCTCTAAATCTTTAAATGTCTTTAAAGGTGAAAATTTTTCTATTAGGATTATCTAAAACATTTATCTTTACAGAATCGTATATATTTTGTAAAATGAAAAACCATCATTTTTCTAACCTTTCAGAAATGAAATTCGACGTATCCAAAGATCAGAAATTGTTTTTACAAAAAATTGATGGTATTTGCAAATTATTAAGAGAAGAGGAGGAAAAAAGTTATCTCAAGGCATCACTCAATAAAAAAGTTATTCCTTTTTTCAAAAAAATAGGAATGTTAGGGTGTCCTATTTCAAAAGAATATGGTGGCTTAGGATACGATATTTTAAGTTATTTGCTTGCATTAGAACGAATTGGAGAGGAAGGAGGTTCGATGAGAACTTTTTTCTCTTGTCATACATCTATTGGACAAATGATTTTACAAAATTGGGGAACTGAGGAACAAA
>JBIOXM010000057.1:0-2426 GCA_044869655.1 Nitrososphaeraceae archaeon
GTGGCAAATTTCTCAAATAGCCTTGGTAGTATCTCTTTGTCAATTCCTGTGCCAGTATCTTTTACAATTATTTTTACTTGTTTGTTCTCATAATCTATTTTCTTTTTTATTGTAACAATGATTTGTCCATTTTCAGTAAACTTATATGCATTATTTAGCAAATTTGAAATTACCTGTTGTATCCTATCTCTGTCAGCATAAACAAATATAATTCGATCTTTGCCGTCATCATTATCATCACTATATACTACTTTGAAAATATTTTTCTCTGTATTCTCAAATTTATTTACAAAATCATTTATTGTATCATTTACTAATTTGTAAATATCGAATCTTTCTTTGTTTAACCTTAGCTTGTCACTTTCAATTCTTATAACATCCAATAAAGATTCAATAAGCTTATGTAACCTAGAAGAATTTCTCACTATGATTTGAAGACTTTCTTTAAGTGTTTCTTGTTTTAAATTTTTATTTAATACTTTCTCGTAAAGTAATTGGCTTAACCCCAAGATTGGCATAATAGGAGTTCTAAGTTCATGAGCTGCTACGTTGATAAAGTCTTTTTGTATTTTATCATGAAGAAGAAGCTCCTGATTTGCTATTTGTAATTCATTTGTCTTTTTCTTTACCAAAGAATTCCAGTTCTCATTAACAGATTTGATTTGTTTTCTCATTTTATCAGTTTGAAGAAACAAATCAAAAATCTCATATAGTAAATTTGCCTGCCAAGGAATTTTAATTGGAATATTGTATTGTTGTTGAGTAATATTATGTACTATTGCTTTTAAGGTGTCTAAAGGAAATGAAAGTGATTTTGAGAGAATAAGAGCAAATATAATTGCGGAAATTATAGTACTAATTGTTACTATTATGATGCTATTAACAAAATTTCTATATAAAAGTAATTCAACCTGCTGGTCTTTAACAACAGAAACGATATTGTTATAATTTAATAATTGTACATATACTATTGGAAATATAGAAAAAATAAGAAAGAAAATAATTAGTATATGCTTTAGTTTTAATGTCTTGATTTTAGAAAAATCAGAAGAGAATTCAATAAAAGGAGTATTTAATTCAGGTTTTTTTTGGTCTTCTTTTTCTTTTTTGCTACTGTCTTTTTCTTTGGTTATTAATGCTAATTTTGTATAAGATGACGATTTTAGAATATTTTTTTGTATATTGCTACTCCTTATATGTGATAAAAGGATCATACCAGATCCTATTAATGTAAACAAAATTGCAGTAGGAAAAGCCATGGCAGAATTAATTGAAGGAATAGTGTAAAAGAGGAGAGGATTATTTATTATATATCCTATTAAGGCAATTGAAGATACAATTATTATTATTGATCCGCTAAAATAAAGATATTTTCCAAGTATTTTGTTATCATAAAGAGCAAAAAAGCTTACAAGAACTATAAAAAAGAAATTGATAATTGTAGGATATGAAGGCTTGCCAGGTATATTATATTGAGAATAAGATTCATATGAAAATGCATTTTCTATTCCAGTAGGTATCCCTATGATAATAGAAGAAAATAGAGTCATTAGAAAAATAAATTCGATAAAAGATGATGCAAATATAGCAACATAAAATATGCTAGATTTTCTTACAATGAAATTACATAAAGAATAAAGAGTAAAACCAGAAAGAATAAAAAAAATAGCAGTAACAAATTTCATTGTTCCACCTTCATCTATAATGGAGGTAACTTCTAAATAACCAAATATCCATCCAAAGAGTGCAATCGTAGTACCTATAGAAATAACAATAAAGGAAATAATTTTTATTATTGTTGTTATTGTTAGTTTTTCTGTTATCTTTTTATCGTAATGATTATTTTCAGATTTAAAATTTCCATTGATTTCGGGCAATATATACAGTATCAATAAAATGTTTAATAGTGTTTGCTATTTCTTTATGTTGTTTTATTTTACTTCGCAAGATTTTCATTGCTCAGAATTTAAAAACTATTTTTGTTGACATCTTTCTCCAATATTTTTTCTATGGTTTTTCCAGTGTTTTATGCATCCAATAAATTTATGTTCAGTACAACCACAAATAAAACATTGGTCAATTTTTTTTGAATCTTTTTTCAATACTAATTATAAAACTTAATATCTATATTAATTTATTATAATTTCAGGAAACGAATAATAGTTGTGATAACATTTTATAAATTTTAATTAATAGACAGCAAAAATAGAGATTATTAAAAATAAATATGAATTAGAGGAATTAGTAAAACTAATACATATTTAGCAAACTTAATGCATCCATAATATAGATGCTAATGCAATAGTGCCAATAATGAATTCGAATTAAAAAAAATAAAATTTATGTTTTTGTCATACCTTGTTTTTTATATTTTTCTTTTGCTTCTTCTGTATCAGTTCCTGTCTTTCCGCCTTCTGCAATTTCTT
>JBIOXM010000058.1:0-2164 GCA_044869655.1 Nitrososphaeraceae archaeon
TATGCAATCCGAATTCTTTAAGATGTTGTTCCAAAAGACTTGGTGACATAACATCATGATTACCAATTACAGCTTTTATTTTATTAGATATTGGACTTACTATTTCTGTCCAACACTTTATATCAGGACCATATGATGTATCGCCTAGACTAAAAACTATATCAGGATCGTGATTTTGAATTAATTCGACCGTTTTTGCAGTATTTTTAGTACAACCCCAATCACCAACAATGGCAAAACTAAAATCAGATAAATTTTGTGAACCACTTGTAAAGTTAATATTTTTATTAGGCAATGTATGTTCGCTTCTAAATTTCTCAGAAGTATTATCTCCGGATGATAAAGATGGTTTTACATCATAGTCTGAAGGATCATAAAACTCATCTTCAGGGACTTCAAAGAATCCATCATCTACAGAGATTGCAGATCTTAAAGATAGCTGCATCCCTAACATCAATAAAATTAAAAAAATAGCTGATAATACAGTATACATCTAAATATTCTTAGAGTGAAAGTAGATATGAAGCCTTTTTGAAGATTTGGTTAAATAATCACTAATAATTTTCTAGTATCTTGTTCTAGAATATTTGCTTATATATAATGTATCTTTTAAAGATTTAAGAAGGAAAAATAAAAATGCAGGTAAGTTATCAAACATTTAACTAAAGGCATTGCTCCTAAATTAGAATAAATGTAAATACCGATATTAAAATAAGATTATTTGAAGTTTACATTATTATTATTATGATATATTTTAGACAACTAGTTTTTGTTATATTCAAGAGAGTAACTAATTGTCTCTCATTCTGTGAGGTACTATACAAATATAATAACTATACCATCTTATAATTATATCATAAATCTAATATTTAACCTCAAATACTAAGTATTATTTTAAAAAACAGAAATCTTCATTTGAAGAAATAGATAATAAATGGTTATAGGATGAGTTACAGATTCTCTTCCTTTATGAGATATACTTATATTAATATACAATATTAATCGAGATAATTTACTTAATAGCCATAGCCAAGAATGGATCGAGTACGTGTTAGGTTTGGACTATGGCTATTCTAAGGGCCATTATTGATTAGTGAAGACTTACTGTTGAAACTATTTAAAAATCGGTGAACAAAGTTAATCAAATACTAATAATAACTTCTTATTAGACAGTATTTTAGATGGTTATACTATACAGTTATTATATAATCCTCTAATAATTATTAGAGAATGGACGTTATGATAACGAAAGAATTATTCAATATCTTTAAAAGATTCAGATTATAGACAAAGTTTATATGAGATATTTCTATTCGTTATTAATTTACCTATTTCCAATTATTATAACCTTATATATATTTCCAATAAGTATTTCTTATTCCCGAATATATGATACAATTGAAATCAAAACTCTACTAACAAAAAGTGATCATATGGTCAATAGTCTGAATTTTCATAATGCGAATCTTACTTTTGGTGATGAAAATAAGATTTGTCCAAACAATAACTGCTCTTATGAATTCGAGAAGACCTCGTTTGATGATGGGTTTGGAGCAAAAAATTCAAAATTTTTATCAGGAACATTAAAAATTGAAGATAAAGCAAATTCTGAAGACAGTTCACCTGTATATAAATTCTATAAAATATCCGGTTTATTTAATTTGGTGGATAGACAAAAAAATGTTACAACTGGAGAAAAAATTTTAATTTATGAAGGTAATTTACTATTAGATACAGGTAATGAAATGTTTAGTCCATCAAAATTAGAATATCAATCGCAAATTAAATTATATGAATCCCTAAAGAAATTAGAATTGATAGGAACATCAATATTATGATTTACATTAAGAAGAATAAAGTATTAGATCAGTATGCAATAATGTAATAAATATAAAATTATTAAAAGTTAGATTTATCTAATGAGGTAGTTAACTTAGTTACCTATTCTTTAATTAATAACATCTTAGAGAAATAGTATGAAAAAGAAAAATAAATTGATGAATCAAAAAAAGAGAATAAAAAATGAATAGCGATGATAATACAATATTGAATGAAAGAAATAACATACTAGATATTATAGATAGCTTTATTGAACAGATAGCCAAAATTAGAAGATTCTTTATAGGGGTTTCATTTTCATCAATTATTCTTGCTCCCATTGCTA
>JBIOXM010000059.1:0-3150 GCA_044869655.1 Nitrososphaeraceae archaeon
AGTTTTTTATGTGTTTCATCACTGATCTTTACAGATTTAAAAACTATAGGGTATTTCACATGGAAATTAATTTATCTTCCTTTATTTAATATTTTTTTCTTATTAAAATATCCATAACAAAAGTTCATCACTTAGCTTTAAGAATGTCATTGCATAATATAAAAATAACAAGAAGAAGATGGTTATGTGATAAGGAAAACAATAATTAAAAAAAATCAGAATATGAAAATTCTATTCTTGATTGCTTGAACGATATAAAATTAAAATTAAAAAATAAACTGTTGTATATTCAAATTCATTATAGTAAAGTTGCTAGTGAGAAAACAGGAAAAATATAATAATATTTTAGGTCTCAAATAATATAATGTAGAAATCTATATTTTTTGAGATATTACTACTATATTGTTTAATTATACTATTTTGCCAAAAAATACATTAATATGAATCCACTTGGGGATATCTTGGAATTCTAATTATTACAAAGTTTAGTTACATAAATTTACATTTTTTTGATATCTATATGATATGTAATAGTATTATAAATTTCAATTTTAATTTAGTAATAATACTATAATATCAGATAAAATTTAAAATTTCAGCTTATGGCAAATGTTTGAGACAACACTATCTAAAAAATTCAATATACAAATTGGTATAATCGATATTGATAAAAATTCCAAAAATAAATTAACAACACTATCTAATTATCAATTGTCTAATATTGTCAAGTTCTAATAATACTATATAATTTCATTTAAATGTTATACTATCGAGGTATATTTGATTCTGTATTAAACAAGTTTTCTACTTGTTCTTTAGTATAAGCAAAGTTCCATATTTTGATATCATCTAATTGTCCAGTATAATTTCCATTTATTATTCCCTTTTCAACTAAAGAATTTGCTCCCACTCTTATTGGTTGTTTTCCAGTATTATCAGGTGTTGTTCCTATCTTTGGTGTGTTAGTTGCAACCTCTACACCATCTATATAAAGTTTTAACAGGTTTGGCCCATCATCAAAAGTTAAAATTGCATTGTGCCATTCTCCATCAGCATACGGGGCCTGGGAAGTAACAAAATAATCATCTCCATTAGGAGTCTCAAATCCACCTAAAACTTTTTCTCTATTGTTAAGCCATATTCCATAATTAAGATTAAATCCTGGTCTATCACTTCCAAATCCTCCTTTATTGAGTAAATAAGCATTATTTCCTGAGGTGACATTCATTGGTGTATTAAACCATACAGATACTGTAAAACTATTTGGATTAACATTGCGACTATTTACGACATCAGTATAATTAATACCTGTAAACTCTATTACCTTTGCATTCTTAACAAGGGGTGGATTATTCTCTTCTTGAGCAAATATATCTATATGATGTAAAATACTATTTGTGTAGTTTTCTTGTTCTTTTTCTATTGTTAAACTGACAGATAAAATTAAAACAACAACAACCAAACTAGAACGTATGACATTAGTTGCTGACTTGTCCATATATGTTAAATAACTTTTTAATTATATTTAGAATACTAAGAATCAATACGTAACATATTATATGTATTTAAATACAGAATATAATTAAATTGTTCTATTGCTAATTTTCTTTAATAATATTATCCTAATAAATGTTATAGTTTTAAAAAATTTCTAATATACGGTAAATTTCTTCTATTTTCTTCCTGTCAGTTTCAAACATCTATGGCTAATAAGCTATTGAAAAGTATAGTAATAATATAGAAAATTTATAGTACACCTGATTACGTCTGTACGCTTGAGAATATTTTTAATAAATAAAATAGTGAGGTGCTATGTAGTATGTAGTATAAATTTTATCTTATGTATGTCTTTGGTCTAGATATGACATACCTCATTATTAGGGAGAAAGGGAAAGTGTAAACGAGTTTGACAATTTTGATGTTAGTGATATAACTAAATTTGGTAGTATGATAAAACAGATCTTTGATGGAAAAACTAAGTTGTATAAAATATTTTTTCATCTAAAGTTAAATACCTATTTGGAATAAATATTAATTATATGGGTTCGGTAATAGATCTTAATAACTGGAGACTACATTCCATGCAGGGACCAGTTTGTGCAATAGCTGGCTGTCCGAATAAACCTATAAATCAATGTCCGAAATGTTTAGCCTATTATTGCTTTGAACATGTAAAATCGCATTTTCATATGGAAAGACCTGAAGATAGACAGGATCGAAATGATGATATAAATAGAATGAGGTAGTCCTTTTTCTCTATCTATAATAATTTTTTAAATTGATATAAAGGTATAATATTAACTTTATAAATTATTGATAGTATGAGATTCTAGGTCTCAGAGTATAATTTATAACTGACCGCTCTTCTCCTATTTATTTATTTTTACTTGAGAAAAGTGTAATATAACGCTACAGTAATTAAAACCATAAATGGAACTCTAACCTAGAAGCATTATATTATCAATAAATGGTTTGTTCTGAGCTACAGCTCTATAGTGTTTCTTATAGAATGAGTTAGCACCATGACTTAGAATTAGACACTAGTTTATATATTACAAAATAGAACATTATTTTATGAAATTGATAAAAAACATAACTTATGGATTGGTAGGTGGAACTTATGGAATAAGCGGTTTAGGCATGATCGATGGTGGTCAAATATTTGCTATTGCTAGTGTGGCATTAGGTGGAGCTGCAATGGTTTCTGCTTTAATAGTAAGAAATCAAATAAAAAGAAAGCAATTAAACAAAGAATTAGCTATAAAAATAAGATAGTAAATAAAATAGAAATAATAATAATAATAATAACCAAAACTACCTAATTTTTTTATTCTAGATTAAATAACAATAGATGACATTTCACAATTAAAAATAGAAATTAATAAAGTTTCTAATTTACTTCAAGTTCCAAATACATTAAATTAAACTATTTAAACGATAGTCAAAATGTTAAATTTTACTTTTCTCCTATCTTAAATATTCTTTAATGTCTTTATATAAGTAATCATATCATTAAGTTTTCCAAAATTAAGAAAAACTTTACCATATTTTTCTAATATTAGAATTTGAGACTTTGTTGCTAATTTAATAGCATTGCCACCTATAATAATAGGTCGATTAAAAGATTGACGAATTTCTTGTATGAATCTA
>JBIOXM010000060.1:0-9891 GCA_044869655.1 Nitrososphaeraceae archaeon
TTATTCTGAAAATCTCCCGCGGCTTACAGTTCTAAAAGAACTTCAAATGGAAGAAGATAATGATCCATTCAAAATATTAATTGGAACTATTTTATCTGCTCGTTCAAGAGATGAGAATACATCAAAGATTTTGCGTAAACTTTTTCAAAAATATAGGAATGTCACAGAATTATCCAATGCAGATTTGAATGATATAAAATCAATTATACATAGCATAGGTTTTTACAACATAAAATCAGAAAGGATTAAACAAGTATCGAAGATCATAATTGAAAAATTTCATGGACTTGTCCCAAATGAAATTGAAGATCTTTTAGCACTACCTGGTGTAGGAAGAAAAACTGCAAACTGCGTGTTAGTATATGCTTTTAATAAACCAGCCATACCGGTTGATATTCATGTTCACAGAATTTCTAACAGAATTGGTATTGTTAAAACACAGAATGCAAAAAGAACAGAGGAAGAATTAATAAAAATAGTAGACAAAGAATATTGGTTAGTTTTAAATAATGTTTTTGTAATGTATGGACAAAATATTTGTCTTCCTATCAGACCTAAATGCCAAATATGTAATTTAAAAGATATATGCAATTTCTACACAAATCAAAAAAAAAATTAATGAAATTTATTCATCATCATGGTCTCTTTTCTTAATTTTGAGAAGGTACAATACTAATCCTCCCACTAAAACTAGCATAACTATAGGTAGAAAATATAATGGAGAATCTCTTGGATTACCATATAAAAGGTCAAATGAAAGATAGCCGTCCAAAGTGTTTATCGGAGAATCAGTATCATCTTTTCCATATATAGCAATTGAACCTAAGCTAAAGCCATTTAACGATAACCTATCAATTACGATTCTTTTCCCATTAGTAATTGTTAAACCTTGATTATTAGCATGTGCTACAATAATGGGTTCATCACGGGACCATCCATCGGTATCTTGTTCATGAACTTTTATGTAACCAGATTCGTTTGTATTAACAGCAACCCAGAACTTTTCATTTTGTTCAAACAGCGCTAATTCAATGAATTTTTCGCTAGGCTTATTTTCCATCAATTTAATAATTGTTTTTGCTTCCGAAGAATTATTATAGGTCATATTATTTTCAATATTAAGAATCCAACTAACATCTTTAGGAATTTCATAAGTATGGATTACTGGATTTTTACGGTCTGTATTCGATGCGCTAAAGGGAACAACGAATCTTTCATGACTTTTTGATTTTGTTACATTAAGGTTATCTTCATTAGATTGAAGTTCATTTTGAGCATATATAAAATTATTTGAAAAAATTATCAGATATACGAAGACTCCCATATAAAAAGAATATTTTAAAAAATATAATAAAGAATTTCCATGCATCGATTGCATTTTATATAAAATTATTAGAGTAATATGAACGTAAATACACAGATTAAACAATAGGAATACTAAAAGTTCATAAATAGAAGCAATCCTTATTAAATCATTTCAATAATTAAAAAAATTTATAAAAAGAAGCAGGTTTTTTATATCTATTAAACTTAAGAAATAAATGGATCTTGAAATTTTATAATTATATCTACAATTTCTGGTCTCATTAAATGTTTTCCTGGCATTTCTCCCGAAGTTACCATCTTTCTCATTTTTGTGCCAGATAATTCTTCTTTATACTCTAAACTATGAGGACAATTCCTCTCATTAGCATATCCTAAGCATTTTTTACAGTAATAAAATGATGGGAAAAATATTGGTTCAATTCCAATATCAGGGTATTCTTTAAAGATTTCCTGAGCTGCAAAGGGATGATAATAATTACCAACACCAGCATGATCTCTTCCTACTATAAAATGAGAGCAGCCAAAGTTTTTTCTCATTATGGCATGATGAATTGCTTCTTTTGGTCCTGCATATCTCATCTCTGTATGAAGTGTAACAAACATTACTCTTTCAGATGGATAATAATTTTCTATTAACTTTACATATGACTTGAGTATTAATTCGTCTTTAAAATCACCAATTTTCTTTTTTCCAATCAAAGGATTAAGGAATAATCCATCATAGATATTTAAAGCCGCTTTTTGAAGCATTTCATGTGCGATGTGGGGAATATTTCTGGTCTGAAAACCAACTATAGTTTTCCATCCTCTTCTTTTAATCTCTTCCCTAGTCTTTATTGGTTCAATTCTATAATTTCGTAATTTGAAATCATTGATTTTTTTATAAACACTAATTTTACCAGAAACTAAATATTCTTTCATTTTTAAGGTCTTATTTACTCCAGGGTGTTGTTCATCATCCGATTGGTATAATGCCTTCACCATATCTAATTTATTATATGAATAAAACTCATCAAAGTAGAACATGGCAAAATGCTCACCTTTATTTTTGAGTGATATTTCCCGATAATCTTTTATTTTTTTTGCAGTGGATTCTTCCACATCTAATACTATAGGAATTGTCCATGGTAATCCATTTTTTAATCTTCCAGATTTTAAAACACTTTCAAAATCATCTTTTCCAATAAAACCTTCTAACGGACTAAAAATACCATCTCCGATATTTTCGACATCATTTCTTAGACTATCGTCAATTTCGATGGAAAACATATCCTTAGTATTGTTATTTTTTAATTCAAAAATTCTATTTACAAGTCGACCGCCATGGGGTTCAGGAATTTTTGTTAGGATGTTATTTTTAGTATGGATATTCTCCAATTTTTTAACTTTTAGACCATTAATTGTATTATTAACTCTTTTCAAATACCCATATAATTTTAAAATTATAAGTATTATAATAAGAATTGTATAATAACATTAATTGAAGAAAAAAATGCAATTGGTCAAACTTAAATATTACTATATATTTCTATATAATCAAAATTGATATTTCACTATCTTTTGTCTTTGCAAGTACAAAAAGTATTGTATCTTTATAAAAGTTTAGAATTTTTTTGTACTAGGGTCAATGTGAAGTCCACATTCCTTTTGAGATGATTCTTCCCACCACCATCTACCAGATCTACGGTTTTCTCCTTTGCTAATGGCACGAGTACATGGTTCACATCCAATACTTGGGAATCCCATGTCATGTAATTTATTATATGGAACATGATTTTCTTTTATGTATTCCCAAACCATATTTTCATTCCAATCAGCAATGGGATTAATCTTTAGAATATTATTATGAGTTGGATCAACCTCAATTTTTTTAATATTTAAACGGGTAACTGCCTGTTCTCTTCTTAGACCGGTTATCCATCCATCAAGAGATGCAAGTGCTCGATTAAGTGGATTTACCTTTCTTATTTCACAGCATAATTTTCTATTTTCTATACTTTCATACATGAGGTTAAACCCCTTTTTAAGTACCATCTCTTCAACTTGTTGTGAATTTGGAAAATATGATTCTATAGAAATACCATAATTTTTACGTATTTCATCCATAACATTATAGGTTTCTTGGTTTAATCTACCCGTATCCAATGTCAAGATTTTCGTTTTACTTTTATCAATTTTGACCATCATATCAATAATTACAACATCTTCTGCACCAAAACTTGATGCTAGTGCAATTTTAGGACCAAACTTTTCAATTGACCATTTAAGAATATCTATTGCAGATAATTTTTCAAATCTGCTGGCCAACTCATCTATAATAAAATTATGTTTAGATCTTTGATTTGTATTGCTTAAAAATGTAAAATTATCATCCTCCATCCTATTTTCACAGTTAAATTCTATCACAATAATATAATTTATTTAAAATTTGTATATATTTATTTTGAGTTGTTAAAAGAAATCAAATTATATCATTCTTAATTTTCAAGAATAAATGGTTAATTTATCACTAGTTGTCCAATCAGGACAAGTCTAATCTTGATGATTAATCATTAAATAAATTACACGGAAAAGTCTTTACAATAGAGAAATGAAAGAAAAGGATTTGTAATAACAACAATTACTTTAGATTATTGAAGATATATAATATTTTGTTCTAAATTATTTTACTTTGTTGAAATTATTTACTATCTATACGATAAAAAGAGAGTCAATAATAATAAATAAATTAAGAAAAAATATCTATATTTTAATATCATTACTATAATTCATTACATAGATTATATTGAATACAGATTTTTGGGACAATATTTACAAATATAAAGAATATGGGTTTGAACCACTAAATTGGATTTCTACTTTTTCTAATGAAATTGATCCAGACTTGTTAGAATTTTCTCTAAATAAAATTAAAGGAACGAATTGGAAAATTATACCAGAATGGTTTGATTGGTTTTACAAAAGTGAAAGAAAGAATCCTGAAGTTACTAGAAGAATTTATAATCTATCAGAGTTGTACGCTCAACAAAGTGAGACAGGTATCAAAAAAGCACTAGCTATTATCCAATTGAATAAGGAAATCATAGACAATCAAGAAAAGCGTCTGGACCTCTTGTCAAATTTAATTAATAGTATTAAATCAAAATGTATAACAAAAAAAATTAGTGTAATAAATAATTCTTCAAAAAAGCAATTTGCATTGTTGGACTTTATTGAAACAAGGAGAGGAAATAAAATTGGATATATGGTTGCGAATAATTATATTACTCAGATAACTGACATTTTATGTTCTCCTGAATCTGACATTCATTGTAAAATAACAGTAGCTGGGGTGATAGAAAATCTGAATTTATTGGGATGTATAGACGAATTTAAGATTTTTCCTATCTATGATGCACCCAGAGAAGAAATGCTTGATGTTATTAGACAGAATTTAGATTCAATTACTCTATCCAATAATATCTATATGGAAGATTATAGTTCTCTAAAAATTGGTAACCTGTTTTTTGGAGCTAGTGCTACTGCTACAACGTACAAAGAAATTCCTACCAGATACACAGAGATAGAAGAAGAAATGAATGTTATAATTACTGACAAATTTGGCTCTTTAATTCCCTTAAGTTTATATCTGTTAACAAAAATTAATGAGGAAAATATCTCTGTTTTCGAAAACCAAGGTATAGTCATTACTGAACTTGAAAATGAAAAAAATAATATCATTGATAATTTGAGCCATCCAAGGTTCGAGCTCGGCAAGTTAATAAATAAATATTGTCCTCCTTTTGAAGGAAAATTTGATAAAGCTTCACATATAACTGCAGTATTTCCAATTTTAACCCAAGGAATTCTTGCTATAAAAAAGTTAGTTGACTATATAGATCGCGAAATAATAATAGATAAAATTCCAATTAAGAATAAGGAAATATCCTCCTATGCTGTTAAAGAATATTTAGTGCAACATTCTACTTCTTCAATTAATGGTTGTCACTTGATCATAGCAACAAGAGAATGTACTGATTCTATAATCCAAGACTTGAAAAAAATACATCTTGAACCAGAAATTATTGGAAAAGTTGGGAAAAAAGGAAAACCACTTTTGAATATCAAAGACATAGAGCTTGAAAAATATATTCTCAGAAGATCAAAAATTAATAAAAAAATCAGATCTTTTAGAGCAAAAGGATTTGAAAATAGGGGCAAAGATCCCAAAAGATCATCATTCTATCCTCACTCCTCTTCCTTTTCTCTCTCTACTTAATCTTGTAATAAATTCAGAAAAAATTGTTTAAGATTTTACTTATTGATTAAATTATTAATAATACCCTGGGCGACCAGCCTTATCTCTGAAAACTTTCCCAAATTCCGACATTTCTGATAATTGATTCTCATTGAACACAGTCCCATCTTTGCACACAAGTTGGTCATTTATACAACAACTTGCGCAAATCCCTATTCCACATTTCATATATCTTTCTAGGCTAGCTTGAAGTGGAATGGAATGAATAACAGATAAATTATAAATTTTCATCATCATAAGTTCGGGACCACAAGTGTAGATCATATCAAATTTTTCTTTCTTTAAAATATATTTTAAAACATCTGTTACCACTCCTTTTGTCCCATAACTACCATCTTCAGTAGTAACAATTATCTTAGCCTTTAGTTTACTTAATATTTCTTCAGCCAGATCTTTGAATAGTACCTCTTTCTGTGTTTGTGCGCCGATAATTATTGTACATTTTTCTTGTTTTTTACTAAATGAAGTAGCTAGACGCATTAATGGAACCAAACCCGTTCCTCCTCCTACTAACAAAGGACGTTGCAAATGCCTATTTACACTAAAATAATTGCCATAAGGTCCACGTACTCCAATTAGGTCATTTTGTTTTTTTTCAAAAAGAGAAGTGGATCCAAAGCCATGTTTACGTATTGTTATAGCAGCATGATTTTTCTTATTTGAGATCATTACACTCATTGGAAGTTCTTCTGCCCTTGGAATCCAGATCATTAAGAATTGCCCAGGTTTTGCATTTGAAGATAATAAATCATCAAAAACAAAAGTTTTTACTGAAGGAGTTTCCTGTATTATCTCTTCAATAACAACCATTCGTATTTTATCAATATTTGTGTGCATGACCAATAATCTCCTTTACGTTCTTGTAGTCTTTCTTCTGCAAATATCTTGTAATTCCTAATTTTATCCCATTGAATACTTTCAAACCTCTATACCCAATTACAGAACCCAATTCTATAGCTGTTGCACCTGCCAAAATGTATTCTATTGCATCTTCCCAAGTAAATATTCCACCACATCCAATTACAGGAATATTGACTTTTTTAAATATTTCATAAACACATCTGACTCCTATTGGTTTTAAAGGAACCCCCGACAATCCACCCACTTTATTACTTAGAACGGGCATTCCTGTCTCTACATTTATTGCCATTGCTTTGATAGTATTTATTGCAGTTATAGCATCAGCTCCTGATTCTTGGATTATTGTTGCAAGTTTTAAAACATCGCTTTTTCCTATTCCAACTTTAATAATTACAGGTTTTTTTGTTCTTGTCTTGATAGTCTTAATTATTTTAGTTACCAAATCAGGGTCATCACCAACTTCCATTCCCATCTTCTCCACATGTGGACAAGAAAGATTAACCTCATAAGCTACGATATTCAACTTATCAAATTTATTTATTAGTTTTTGAAAATCTGACTGACTAGATCCAACGATACTAACAACAAGAGGAATTTGGTTATTCATAATTTCATGAGCAAATACATCAGATCCAGGATTTGCAAGCCCTACAGCATTTAAATAACCTTTTTCTCCAAGATAAACAACTGTAGGACCTTTATATCCCTCTAAAGGACTAACACTTATTGATTTGCTGACTATAGCTCCTAAACCATCATTGTATAATCTATTAAAAACTTGTTGAGAGATGCCTAAAAATCCTGATGCAAGTAGAAGTGGATTCCTAAGAGGTATTCCTGCAAGATCAATCGATAACATATTAGATGATTTATAAATACTTTGAATGTTAGTAGTAGTTGTTGTTGTTGAATTTAAATTATTCTTCAATGTCTAGTTGTCTTTATAATTTAATATCTTATTAGTTGTTCGTTTTTCGATTTATTTAAGTATTAATATGAGATTAAATTTTCATAAAAAATATAGGGATATGTTTAAACAGATTATAGTGTATAATCTGTTTAATGTATTATGTATTTATATTTAAATGTAATACATTTTACCTTATATTAGACAATAAATAAAATCAAAAATTAAAATAATCAATATATATATTTCCTTAATTCCTTACTAATTATAAGATATCCCTTCAGTTAAAATATCTGATCTACTATTAATAAAACTACAACAAAAAACACCATGAAATTTTATTGAGAATGTTAAAATATATACATTTAATATAACTTGGATGATTTTATTAGTAAATGTCTGGATTCTTCGATCCGCATATTCATATGTATTCTCGAACTACCGATGACTATGATGCTATGTCTAAAGCAGGAATAGAAGTTATAGTACAACCCTCTTTTTGGCTTGGAGGGCCACGGACTTTTGTTGGGACGTTTATTGATTACTGGGAACATCTAATATCTTTCGAAACTACAAGAGCTAAACAATTTGGAATTGAACATTTTGTATGTATTTCTGTAAATCCTAAAGAATCTGCACAAAGACCACTAGCATTGGATGCACTCCAAGCAATGTTAAAGTTTATAGATAGAGAAAGAGTTGTAGCAATTGGTGAAATAGGCTACAATCTCATTAACGAATTAGAAGAGGACATTTTTATAAAACAACTTAATATTGCATCCACCAAAAACATTCCAGTTATGATTCACTTACCTCATCAAAATAAAACTAAAGGAATAGAAAGGATTGAAGAAATACTAAACCAAAATGGTAATAAGTATGATAGAAAGAAAATTCTGATTGATCATAATACGGAAGAAACAATAAAAAAAACATTGGAATTGGGATTGTGGGCTGGCCTTTCAGTTTATCCTTTAACGAAACTTACACCAAAGAGAGCAATTGATATTATAAGAAATAATGGATCAGATAGTATAATGATAAATAGTGCAGCTGACTGGGGGATTTCTGATCCATTGAGCGTGCCTTTAGTTGCTAGAGAAATGAGAAAGGAAGGATTTAGAAAAAATGAAATAGAAAAAGTTACAATGTTTAATGCTTATGATTTTTACAAACAATCAAATAAATTTACCTGGAATCCACAGATACAGTAGTGTTAGAATATTTAGTAGAATTTAATCAATAGTGATAAATTAGAAATGAAACTATCTTTTAGTTCAAATGCGTTTAAAAAATTTTCTCTTGATACTGCTATAAAAGAGATAGCTAAAATCGGTTATAAAGGTGTAGAGATTTTATGTGATATACCACATGCTTACCCTCCAGATTTTTCAAAAGATCAAACAAAAAAAATAAGAAATTTAATTTCAGAGTTAAATATAGGAATTTCTAACCTTAACGCATTTACATTATTTGCAATAGGAGATGTTTATCATCCTTCCTGGATTGAAAATGATATTAAGGTACGAGAAATGAGGGTAAAACATACAATAGATTGTATTTATTTAGCAAAAAAGTTAGGTGCAAAAAATCTATCAACTGAACCAGGAGGTCCAATTAACACAAAAAAGAATAAAGTAGAATCAAATATTCTACTAAAAATATTTGCAGATCAATTAAAGAAAATTAAATTTATTGCAGAGGAAACTGAGGTAAAAATATTAGTTGAACCAGAACCTTCTCTACTAATTGAGAATTCTCAGCAATTTTTACAGTTAATGAAATTAGTATGTTCTGATTATATAAAATTAAATTTTGACATTGGGCATTTTTATTGTGTAAAAGAAGATCCTTCCACAACAATATTAAAATTAATTGACTATATAGAGCATTTCCATTTATCAGACATAGCTAATAACAGAGTTCATTATCATCTTATACCTGGAATAGGTTCCATAAATTTTGAACAAGTTTTTGATACAATAAAAAAGATTGGGTATAAAGGATTTGTTACCGTAGAATTATACCCATATCAGAATAATCCTATCTATGTAGCAAAAGAAGCATATAATTATTTAAAAGGATTTATTTAAATAATCGTTAGTCAGTAAGGAATCTTAGGTTTTATTATGCAAAATTTAAACGTATAATAGTATTTTGCTGATCTTTATTTTCTAATATATATGATTAAATAAAAAATTTACTAGTTTGAATTAATCATTGTAAATGTATTTTAGTATATTATATAAGATTTCTTAAATAATTTTTTGTTGTTGTTCTAAAACAAATTAGTTAAATAAATATGTACTTAAATAAATATGTAGTTAAATAAATATGTAACCTAATTTCAAGGAATAATAACATTCTGATGGGAAAATAATGACGCTTAGATCATCCAAATTATTATTTGATTGATAAAGTTTTTATTTTAAAAATATTAATGTTATGGTCTAATATAGTACAAGAGTGATTAAGCATGGTTATAAATCAATTACAATCT
>JBIOXM010000061.1:0-3668 GCA_044869655.1 Nitrososphaeraceae archaeon
ATGCGGGAGATGGGATTTGAACCCACGAACCCCTGAGGGATAAGAGCCTCAGTCTTACGCCTTTGACCAGGCTGGGCGACCCCCGCTCAGAATCAAAACGTCCGAAACTCTAATTTGAAGATTGCGAGTTGATAGTCAATTAAGGCATTTAATTATAATGGTTTTTATATAATAATTCTCTCTTGAATAATGTGTTAATTCCCGTTCGATGTTTTACTTGCGGTGGTTTAATTGCAGACAAATACTTTGAATATAAAGAAAGAGTCAAATCAGGAGAAGAAGATGCCGCTGTTCTCGATTCACTTGGCATAAAAAGGTATTGTTGTAGAAGAATGTTTATTTCAAGTGTAGAGACAATTTATCAAGTCATTCCCTATTATGAAGTCCTACGAAGAAGAATGTCAGAAATGCAAGCTGAAAGTTAGATTTGAAATATCATGCCAATTATTACTGATATCAAAGGTAGGATAATTTTTAACAGTCGAGGTAGTAAAACTATAGAGGTAGATATCATCTCTGACGACAAATTTCTGGGTCGGGCTTCTTCTCCTTCAGGTGCGAGTGTAGGAAAACATGAAGCTCAGAGTTTTAAAGAAAATAGTCCCGAGAAATCTTTAGAGGAGCTCAATAAACATTTATCAAAATTTATTGGAATCGAATCTCATGATCCAAGAGCAACATATCAAATTCTAAAAAATATTGATAATAGTGAAAATTATAGTAAAATAGGTGGTTCTGTAGCTTATGCAATAAGTCTAGCTTCAGTTGAATCTGCCTCCAAGGCTCTGGAGCTACCTCTCTTTAAACTATTGAAACCATTAGATGACTATAAATTTCCTTATCCTTTAGGAAATATTTTGGGAGGAGGATCTCATGCTGGGCCTGGAACACCAGATATTCAAGAGTACCTTATTTGTCCACTTGGAGAATCAAATATACTAGAAGCAATAGAAGTTAATATTAAAGTTCATAACCAATTAAAAACAATATTAGAAAAATTGGATAGTAAGTTTACCTATGGTAGAGGAGATGAAGGTGCGTGGGCTCCTAACCTTAATAATGATCATGCTTTAAAAGTGGTAGAACAAGCAATTTCAGATAGTGGTTATACTTCTGGAAAAGAAGTAGCAATAGGAATTGATTTTGCCAGCTCCTCATTTTGGAATGAAAAGAACAAAAGGTATGAATATCTCAGGCAAGGTCTTGTTCGATCCTCAAACGAACAAATTGATTTTGTTAATGACCTTATAGATAAATATCATTTAATTTATGTTGAAGATCCTGTTCATGAAGAAGATTTTGAGGGCATGTCGATCATCAATAAAAATAATCCAGATTGTCTAGTTACGGGAGATGATATGTTGGTAACAAATAAAAAAAGAGTAAACGAATCTATGAAATATAAATCCTGTTCTGGGGCAATTTTAAAAATTAATCAAGCCGGTTCCCTTTACGATGCATTGGAATTTGCCAATGAATGTACCAAAAACAATATAAAACTAATAACTTCTCATCGATCTGGAGAATCAATCGATTCTCACATTGCAGAAATAGCAATAGCTACCTCTTCTAAATTGTTGAAAACTGGTGTTATTGGAGGGGAAAGAGTAGCTAAATTAAATCAATTAGTGAGGTTGGTTGAGTATGATTTAATAAAAGGGATGTCTGATGTCTTCACATCTTAATATGAGCGAGAATACGGAAACCATCAATAATGATATAATTAGGACCGCTACATCTAATTCTAAAACCCCTGCACCTAATGAATTATCTGAAGCTGAAACTAATGAATTATCTGAAGCTGAAACTCAATCAATTAATTCCGCAAATAAGATTGAAAATTCTGATGTAGAAAAAGATGATGAGGAAATTAATGTAGAAAATTCTGACTCTGAAAATTTAGAGAAAATGATTTTATCTACTGGAATACGGGTTGGGACTCCAGTAAAGACTAAATCAATGTCCAGATATATCGTTAGAGCAAATCCTGAAGGACTATACATATTAGATATTAGTAAAACCTTGTATAGAATCGATGTTGCAGCTAAATTTATAGGAAGAACGAATATTTCAAAAGTTGCGATTACCTCTGCCCGAGAGTATGGAAAAAAACCAGTCGAAAAATTCTGTGAAGCGACTGGGGCGACACCCATCTTAGGAAGATTTATGCCTGGAACATTTACAAATCCATCCTTACCAAAATATATGGAACCTGAAATAGTCATAGTAACAGATCCTCAGGCAGATCAACAAGCGGTGATTGAAGCTACCAGAGCCGGGGTTCCTGTGCTGGCAATATCAAATAGTGATAATGTTATATCTAAAGTAGATTTGGTTATCCCAGCGAATAATAGAGGTAGAAAAGCTTTAGCTACAGTCTATTGGCTATTAGCCAGAGAAGTCATGAAAAAACAAGGTAAAATAAAATCAGATAAAGAAATGAAAGTAACAATAGACGATTTTGAAACAAAACTTGTAGAAGAAATAGTTTGAGAGATCTATCTTGTAGATCTCCTTATTATGCAGGTTCGTTTTATCCTAAAGATAAACATGAATTGATTAAGTTACTTCATTTTTGTTTTCACGAAAGTATATTTGGGCCAACAAACAAACAGACAATACACAAAAAAATATTTGGAATTCTTGTTCCACACGGTGCATATATTTATTCTGGTGGAATTTCTGCGAATGCATTTGTTGAAATCGCTTCTCGAAATATTGATACGTTTATTTTAATCGGACCCGATCATAATGGTACTGGTAAAAGAATATCTATAAGCAGTGAAGGCTATTGGCAAACTCCTTTAGGAGATATATTAATTGATAATACAATTACGAATGCTTTAAAAAAATCATGCAATTTTGTTGAAGAAGATAAAATAGCTCACCAAATTGAATATTCATTAGAGGTCCAAGTCCCCTTTATTCAATATTCATCTAATAATTCTTTCACCATCGTTCCCATTTTATTAAGGGATCAAGATATCGAAACGGCCATTTTGCTTGGAAACTTGATAGCAAAATATAGTGCTAGGAAAAATGTGATGATTATTGCATCTTCTTGTTTAAGCCATTATGAGTTGAATGCTAGTGTTCAGAAAAAAGATTCCCAATTGATCCAAAGTATTGAAAATTTAGATATAGAATCATTCTATCAGTATCTCATGACTCTGAAACCTTCAGTATGTGGATACGGCGCAATTGCATCCTTAATGAGAGCTGTAAAAATTTTAGGCTCAAAAAAAGGTGTATTATTAAAATATGCGACAAGTGGAGATGTGACTTCAGACAATAAGAACACAGTAGTTGGGTATGCTTCAATCGTTTTTATTTAAAAACTAACAGGTAATGATGAGTACATCTGCGTCTGCCCCAGCAAAAATTATTCTATTTGGGGAACATTTTGCTGTATATCATCAACCGATTATATTAGCATCTATAAATAAAAGGATAAGAATAGAGTGTAAAATAGAAACAGATAAGAATAATGAGATCATTATAGAAACAAATTACTTTGGGAAAAAAGCTTATCCTTTATCAGTATTAGAAAAGAACAATCATTTTATTACAAATGATTTTTTTTATCCACTTATTTATTTAATTAGAAAAATATTATCTCAGAATACAGGAACTTATGGATTAACTATTAAAATCTATTCAGATATACC
>JBIOXM010000062.1:0-2123 GCA_044869655.1 Nitrososphaeraceae archaeon
TCTTTCTGTTTTGATTGAAAATAATCTCATAGAATATCGTGATGGAAGTCACGAATTTAGGACCACAGAAAAAGGATTATACTTTCTCAAGATGCATAATGAAATTGGAGAGTTATTGCAGATTACAGCCAAAAATGATTAGTTCATTTTATTTTTTCTTTATACTATATTAATCATCTATATATGATTAGTGGCCTTTTTTGGTTCATCTAAATTTATGTATAATTCAATAGACTTGACAACTCATAGGAGAAAAGACAAGAAGGATAGAGTTTGCAGTATTTTTTTTGATTGCGTTAATCATTTGAGGATATAACCACTCTTTGTCTTTTGAAATTTGTAAATCTGAAAGAAAAACGTCACCTGTTATAACTATTAATTTTGACTTGTATATTTTTGTTATATCTTTTTTTAAATTTATTATCAAAAAAAGTGTGCCAATTGATGTATTGTGAAAACCCTTTTTACTATGATACGTTCTAATACCTTATCTAATATTTTATATATTGTATCAGCTATTTCTGTCATATTGTAAAAGTCAAGTTTGTTGTCAGTAATCTAAACAAATACTGTTGGAGATTCAACCTAATACATCATTTAGAACTATACCTCTTACGATAGTATCACAAACAAAATCTATATGAGGTTTCACAAAACAAGCTATTTCGTCTCCTCCTATTGTTAAGTCAATTGTTGTCCTTCTTATCTTCCCATTTGTATCATCATTAAATAGAAATTCAAGTATGAATTTATCTTCCAAAAGTCTTGAGCTGATATAAATTTAGGCAATAAGAACTCTGTTTTCATAGAATGATAGAATGAGCTGAATATTAAATAGCTGCATTTATTTGTGTAATTGAATGAGTTATTATAATATGAGTTACAAGAAAGAGTTTATTGTATCAAAAATAGAGCCTTCTAAAGATAACAGTCCTTATGTTTACGTATCAATTTATACTAAGGAGAAATTTTCTCCTACTAGAAGACAACAAAGCTTCCCCGAAAACCCTTTTGGAGTAGCGGCAATTCCTATTACTTCATTGGATGATTTGAAGAATTTACCTAAGAAAATATCTGATGTTATAGAAAGTGCATTTAGAGGTGATAGGAATAATGGGTCACCAGAATTGACCACATTTAAAATGAATATTAGAGAATTTGAAGAACTTGGAATAAAAATTGGAGATAAGGTTACGCTAGAAATGAATATATCTAATAACAATGATATCATAGCATAAGGTCACTAAAAGTTGCTACATATTACTGATTTAAATGTGTAAATCCAAATCTGTATCTATTGGAATGTGGACGCTGTTTCAATAAAAAAATTATGGATTATGTTACCTACTCTTATTATAATGAAATTAGAAGATCTCCGATTCAAATAGAGCTTTTAGATGAAATATTTTCAATTGGAGATAATAATAATAATATTAAATATTAAAATTAAATCTATCCTATTTTTGGATCATTATGAAATGCACAAAAATTAGTATAAGCAGGATATATATTTAATGACATATTGGACAAAATTTTTGGTTTCTGTTAATATATTTTCCCAATCAAATTTTTCTCTACATATTAAACAACATCTAGGGATCCAAGCAATATTTTCATTTATTGTAGTTTCGTGTCTACAGATAGAATTATCTCAAATAATCCTCATGTTTTATCTATAATTAGTTGTGACATCTTATATTAGATAGACCACTTACTATGTTATCGACTCATACTTTCGGGAGAAAAACATCAAATTCAACTGGCTTATATTTTACCATTTATTTTATAACACCAATATTTTATATATTAATCTAAAAATTAGATTTTATTTTTATTTGTTATTATGTTATAATATTTTATGATACTATAGTAATTTAAATGTCATTAACATGCATCCAATTAGTATTATATATATTATAGTCTATATAGGATAAACATCATTTAATTATTAGACAGCAGGACAGTTCTGGGTGTGTTTCCCAAGTATCTTGAATCAGGAAGGAATATTAATAAAAATGAGTGTAATGTAATATCTTAAGTATGACTCTACCCAGTGGATATAAACCGCCAAAGAAGAAAGAAATTTCTGATAGCAAAGATTTTGAAAATAATAACAATACAAC
>JBIOXM010000063.1:0-2271 GCA_044869655.1 Nitrososphaeraceae archaeon
GGAACAGGTATAGGTCTAATGTGTTAATTGATTACACTATGTTACCATCACATTGGACTTATATATATGATAATACTTTATTGGAAAAAACATTAGAAAAGTACATTGATTTTAAAAAATTGTCTCCAGATGCAAAAGCTAATAATATGAATAATAATGATAATTCCAACAATACTATAAGACTTGTAATTTCAGCTGTTGATGTACTTTCAGCTGAACCCTTAATTTTTGACAGTTACAAAACACAGATTCAAATGAAACATCTCTTAGCCACAATAGGATATCCTCAGTATGGATTCCCTTGGGTAGAGGTAGATGATGGTGTATATGCATGGGATGGATCCTTGTTAAGTAATACTCCAATACGAGAAGACATGACATCTTCTCCTAGTAAAGATAAAAATATAGTTGTAATCGAAAATTATCCTAGAAAAATAGATAGACTTCCAACCAACATGAGTGAAGTTCAGTCAAGGGCCAAAGACATAATGTTTACTGATAAAGATCAGAGTTTAGGCAAAATGTCTAAACTTATAAGCCGACATATTAATTTGATAGAAACCTTATATGATATTTTTAATGAGCATGATCATTCTAAAATAGATACAAAGATAATTAAATATATTGAAAAAGAACATAAATTATTGATAGAAAAATATGGTGCCAAGATCCTAAAGATCAAAAGAATTAGTAGAGAAAATAGTGATACTCCATACTCACTACAAAATGCTGACTTCTCCATTAATACAATTAAAGAACTTATTAGTCAAGGAGAGAATAAAGCTCTAGAGAGCTTTAATTAATTAATTATGTAGCTTATTTAATAAAAAAACCTATAGTAAATACACTTTATATTACTAATAGACTATATACACGTCTATTAGAAGCAAAAAGAAAACAACTAGTATTTGTACCTATTCTTGGTGATTATAGAATTTTTAGATGAATGTAAACTATTACTTGAATCTGACAATCAGTAATCAACTTTTTTCAGATATCCGAAGATATTAGACTAAAAATGAATATTTTAATGAGAACAATATTTTTAAATAGATTTATATCTTTTATAGTTAACAATAAGCCTAGACGATACATTAATTTACCAAAATAGGCAGGATCAAATGAATGAAGCTTACAAAAATAGTAGAAACATGCATTTATTCTACTAAATTAAACGAAATGAAAAACTTTTATATTAATAATTTAGGATTGGATTTTGTATCTGAACAAAATGGAAGACATGTTTTTCTAAAGGCAGGAAAAAGTATGCTTTTGATCTTTAATCCAGAAAGTACGCTAAATGATTCTAATAGTCTCTTTCCTTTACATGGTGCTATTACACCCCCATCAATAATTCATTTTGCTCTAGAAATTAATATAGAAGATTATGAAAAATGGAAGGATCTTTTACAAAAGAATCAAATCAATATTGAAAGAGAAATAAAAATCGGGAATAGCAAATCAATATATTTTCGTGATCCTTCGGGTAATGTAGTTGAATTGATAACTGCAAATGCTTGGCCAGTAGACAATTAATATTATCATTACTTTCTAATATTTTTATTCTGCGTATCCATTTGTATATAGTATAAAAAAAAATTTAGATACTGTTCTCATATAGTTATTTTTCATTATATAGACTCCATTTTAAGATAATAAAAGCGTAGAAATTGTACATTAATTAGTAAAGTGATACCATTTCTATATTTAAATGAAGCCTCTTTAACTATTTTGACAAGAATTTCACAATAAAAAATCTAATCTAGTCTATAAATTCTTGTATTATGGCAATTGAGTTAAAGTATTATGAAGAGAATAGAGAAATAATAATGAAGAATAACAGATTCAAATAATTTTCCAGAAAAAATTATCGAATATAATTATATCTTTTAGTACATAAAACTTTTCAGAATTATAAAATGAATTATTTATAGATAACATGCCATACATTAATTTATGCAAATTTTTATAGCCATATTAAATATTCTATTGTTAGTTATTGTATTAATTGGGTCACTCTATATCCCACAACAAATGGTTCATTCTGAATCAAATCTAACTAAAAATTTGACCAATTTGACCTCAGATGAAATAGCCAATCCTCTTGTAGTGCAAGTTGAACAAATTAAAACTATTCCAAATAAAATTTATGTAGGAGAAGAATTTAGTATAAATGCAACAGTTAAAAATACAGGATTGTACCCTATTACTTTCACAGCAAATCTTTGTGATTCTGAGTTGTATGCAGTATTTGACCAAAAAGTTGAAGAA
>JBIOXM010000064.1:0-2336 GCA_044869655.1 Nitrososphaeraceae archaeon
GGAAAAAATAATAATAAAAACTAGCTTAGTAATGTTACTTTTTTCAATGCTTTTTCTCTTGTTAATATCTACAACTTATTATTATTTTACAAATGAGAATTTGGTATTTTCACAACAACAACAACAACACAAATATCAAGATCCAAAATTTGTAAACCAAGAAAATGCTGCTGGTCTTAATATAATGCAAATAAAATATCAGGAAACAAATTTTAGGGAATTGGATATATTTGGAATAAAAAAAATATATCCTACTAAAAAAAGCGGTTTTGAATGGTTTATGAATAATTCTGATCCAGAATCCGATCCGTATCTACATAATTATAAAAGAATTGTAAAGAACGAGGATGGAAGTTATAACATCGGTGAAAGATCACGAATGGGAGTATATTCCAAAGATGGAATAGGTTATCCAAAGAGAAATATGGAAACTTATAACTTTACAGAACTCTCAAAAAAAGGCTATTGGTATAAACCTACAGACTGGAAGAATGTAGAAATTACTGGGGAGTATTTATATAAAGGAGGTGAAGGTCCAGGTATAACTCATTACGCCAGATCAGTGGATCATTCTCTACTACATAACGGATGTGGTGGATCAAGCTATAAGCACAAAATCTATTTCGACGGAACAAGTAATTTAAATAAAGAACTAGTTCATGCAAAGCCATGGAAAAAACCAAAAATTTTTCATTTTTTTGGGGAGTTAAAAGATACATGGTTTAGGTTTAAAAGTGTCATGTATAATCTGCAAGATGGCACAGTAAAACTTGAGAATTGGCTTGATCCCTCTCTAAACAATACATGGTTCAAAATTGCAGAAGATCGTGATCGTGGAGGATGGGGAAACGATGGAGAAAAATGTCATGGAAAAGAAGATCAAATAATTAGGTGGGGTTCACCGACTGCAACTTTTAGATGGGATAATGTTTTGGTTGATTTTAGAAATTTAAGTGTAAGAGAAATACAACCACCTTTTATAATTTCAGACTTTATTTCCTAGTTAAGAGTAATAACAATAATATTTTAAAAAAAAGGTTTTTAACATATCTTATTTTTGTTATTAATCATCCTAGATCAATATTCCTGGTATCTGGATTAACTTTAGAACCTATTATAAGAATTATTGAAGCTATTATAACATTTATAGCAACAGCATAATATTGAGTAATATTATATTTAGCAAAATAGGAGAATAAAGTAATAGCTATTAATGGCGCCCATGAACCTATTAATAGTCCTCCATTATAAACAAAACCTGCAGCGCTATTTCTTATCTCAGTAGGAAATCTTTCTGATAAAAACGCAGGCATTGGTCCAAATCCACTAGATACAAAGAAAACGAACAAAGAGGTGTAAAGAGTAATCTCAAAGATATTTGATGCAGTAAAGAGACCATTTAAGGAAGGTATAGCAACTATAAGTGATGCAATACCAAATATTGTTAATATTTTTAACCTACCAATGTATTGACTAATAAAACCTGTAAATAAGTGACCTATAAAGGAAAATATTATAGTAACAATCATGATACTTGCAACGTCTTTTCTTTCTAATTTTACATACTTTTCTAATAAAGTAGGCATAAAACCTATAGAGATGTAATATGAAAACATAAGACCAGTCATGACTATCAAAGATAAAAAGAAGCGTTTTCTATTATCTTTATTAGATAAAACATTTTTTAATGGAATTCTAGCAATCTTCTTTTCTTTCACTTTCTTAATCCATACCTCTGATTCATTCATTTTTAATCTTACAAATAATGCCACTAGACCTGGTATTATACCTGTAAAGAATAATACTCTCCACCCTATTTCAATAAATTTATCATCAGGAAAGACAAATTGAGTGATCTGAAAAGAAATTGATGCAAGAAGAAAACCAAATGTAAACCCACTTTGTACAAATCCTGAAACAAGTCCTCGCAAAGGTTTTGGTGAAGATTCCATACTGATTACGGCTCCACTACCCCATTCACCTCCAGCGAAAAACCCCTGTAAGAATCTAATTATTAGCAATAGAATTGGAGCTAAAATTCCTACAGATTGCCAGGTTGGCAATAAACCTGTCAAAAAAGTTACCAAAGAAAAACCTGTAATTGTTATTATCATTGCATTCTTTCTTCCATATTTATCACCAAAGTTTCCAAAGAATGCTCCACCGAAAGGTCTCATTATTAGTGTTACGACATATGTTGCAAAGGTAGCTAATAGACTCAAGGATGGATCGTTAGAAGGAAAGAATAATTGATTTATTGATGAAATTACAAAAAGCATCAAGACAAGATCATAACCATCAAGTGCCCAGCCAAGCCAAGATCCTAGAATGATAAC
>JBIOXM010000065.1:0-18649 GCA_044869655.1 Nitrososphaeraceae archaeon
TCTCTTCTTCTTCAGGCAAATCATTTCCAAAATATTTTTCTATTAATGCTTTTCTTTGTATTTCATAAACCTTTTTACATCCATCAAGGGCTTTATCTATACATTCATCAAATTGAGATTCAGTTAAGATTCCATCTAGTTGTAATAATGTTATCTGTTCAAGATTTGGTAAATATGCAACTGGCATATCAGCCGATCCTTCTTTATCTTCAATATCATTGATATCGAGAACTATTTTCTCGTTTACTTTTCCAGCTGCGCATGCAGCAACTAAATCTCTCATATTAACTCCAGCATCAGCTAATGCTACTGAGGCTGCAGCGATTCCGGCACATCTAGAGCCACCATCTGCCTGTAACACTTCTACAAACACATCAATAGCAGCTCTAGGATAATCCTCTAACATTATTGCTGGTTCTAATGCTTCACGCATGACCTTTGAAATTTCAACTTCTCTTCTTGAGGGAGCTGGGTTTTTTCTAGTATCTGTTGAAAAAGGTGACATATGATATCTACACCTTAATACACATCGATCGGGAAGAGCCATATGTTTAGGATGAACCTCTCTTGGCCCATATACTGCGACTATAATTTTGTTTTTACCAAATTCTATAGAAGCAGATCCATCTGCATTCTTTAAAACTCCTATAGTAATCTTAACATCTCTTAAATCATCAATAGATCGACCGTCAGTACGCTTTCCATTTTCATCTATTAGAATTGTTTGATCCATCATCTTTATTCCCTTCTATTATTCTTAATTAGGTTGAACCTCTTTTGAAGATTCGGTAGTTGTAATATTTGAACTATGATCATTTCCCATATCACCGGAATTGTTATCTGTATTACTATTGTTGACATAGTGTTCGTTATTCACAGAACTATTATTAGTTTCTGTTTGTGTTGCCTCCTCAGAAACATTTAGCAAATCTTTCACTTTTTGTGTTAAATTTGAAGTATGTGCTTCTTCCTCAACTAATTTTATAGCTTTAAAAGCAAGAGCAATACCTTCATCATTTTTTCCAGTTACAACAAGTATCCCATTTTGCCCAATTAAAATTCTAGTTTGTGTAGCTTGTTCAATTGTTTGTATCATAGAACCTCTTTTTCCTATTAAACGAGGAACACGTGTTGAGGATATTTTTAAAAATTCACCATTAGAAATCTTACCTAAATCCTTTTCCTGAATGGTTAACATTGGATCTCTTGTTCTGTCAAAAGTTATTATTCGTGCTGTTACCAAATCACCCGGCGCAAGTCTTTTTTTCATATCATCTTTTGCAGGAGAAAAATCTCGCCCAAATACATCCTGAGCCGGAAGATGAGCTGAAAAACATGCATTAATATCTACTTCCCATGATAATGAAGAATTATCTATAATCTTTCCAATAACTATGTCATTTATTCTTGGAATATAAACACCTGATAAGGGAATAACTTTTATGCCATCTTTACTTGATTCTGCAATTCCTATCCTAGTAGCAATTATAACATTATCTTTTTTTATTACATTCATTAATGGTCTATAATTTCCTTCTATAATCACATCACCTGGAATAACATACCTCTTCTTTATTTCTAACATGAATTATAATAACATCTCCTTATTAGTAACATTAACAAAGAAAAGTATCTTATTTGTATCACTATATAACAATTTTATATCTTTTCTCAAGTTCCAATTTCCTATTTTAATAAATGGTATTTATTCATTGTTATTATTGTTCTTGAATTTGAGCAGACCCTTTCGTAATAGAATTTATTCGTTCAATGAAAGTTCCGCGTATTCCAGCATTTATTTCTATAATTACTTGTAAAGATCCATCTTGAAGCCATTTCTCATCTTTGAGATCTCCTATACCTTTTATAGTATTATAAGACTGAGCAGAAAATTGTGATGGGACAGTAACAATTAATTGAAGATTTTCTGATTTTAATGGTAAAATTTTTCTAAGAGAATCAATAATTTTTTTTGCTTGTTCCTCTGGTCTCTTGAAGGGATCTATTACTAAACGAATTTGTTCCATTGCATTTTCTATTCTTAATGGTGGGTGAGGAAAATGCGTTTTTGGATCAATAAAATTTCTACTGATGTATTGGATAATCTGCTTTTTCTTTTCTTCAACCATTCGTCTACGCTGATCAGTTGTAAGATTAACATCACCATGTTCAAGTATTCGTTTTGCAATTTCTATTTGATCTGTAGTTTTAAAATTTTTAATTAATTTTTCATTAGGAACACGTGTACCTTTATTAGCATCTGAATAAATTTCATCTGAAACCAAAATATTAGAAATATCTACTTTTTTTCCTAGCTTGTAATCTAATGCTGGGTCAGGTTTAACTAAAATTTCAAATTTATCTGCATTAAGTATTAATCTAACTATTGAGGATTTATTATCAGTCATAGAATTAAAAATGATCTTTTGTAATATATATATGCATATAGAGATTTAATCTAGTTGAAATATTTTCAATGTAAAATAAAAATAATAACTAACGATATGACTTTTGTTTTTTTCTTCGAGCACCTGGTCCACCGAATTTCTTTGATTCAGCCTGTCTAGGGTCTCCTGCGAGTAAATGTCTATCAAATTCAGTTATTTTTTTGCGAATTTCTTGTCTTACACTTTTTGACAAGGGATGATCCTTTGGATCACGCCCTCCTTTAGCTTCTCCTGATAAAGCCTTAGATATTGCTACTGCACTTGCAAAAGCTTGTCCCATGAATCCGCCACCTTCGACTTTTACTGTGATATCAATTTTATCTCTGATATCTCCAATTATATTCATTGGAGTTAATATCAATTCTTTTGAAATATCGGGTTGTACGATTTCTGCTGGAATATTATTAATTCGAACTTTACCATTTCCTTTGGAAATAGTAGCAACTGCTCTTGACGTTTTTCTCTGACCTGGATACAGGTCTATAATAGTGGTTTTAGTCATCTCTTCTTATTCTCCTTTCCAACCTATTTGTTTTGCAACATCTCCAATTGTAATGTAATATGATTCAGATTTTGTTATTTTAGCATCATCAAAAATTTTTATTTCCTTTGTACTTTGAAATTCTGTCGGCATTCCTATATATACTCTTAAACGTTTAAAGGCCAGAATACCACTGGGCTTTCTCCTTGAAATCATTCCTCTAACCATTTTAGTCAATATTCTATCTGGTCTTCTTGGATGATAAGGTCCATGAATAGGATTGGTAACAGAACCTACTTCAAGATGTTTTTTATAATCTTCAATTGTTTTATTTCTACTTCCTGATAACATTGCTCTTTCAGAATTGATTATTGTTACTCTATTGCCTTGAATTAAAAGTTTGGATACATTAGAACATATTCTACCTGCAATACAATTGGAAGCATCAACTATTATTTGTTTATTGAGATTTGAAACAGTATTATTACTATTGTTAGGTTTATCCAATTAGTCTTACACCTTTTCCATCTGGATATTGATTTACAAAATCATTGATGGTAATGACTTTTCCTCCTGCATCAATTATCTTCTTAAGTGCAGGAACTGAAAAGGAGAAAGAAGCTACATTTAATTTATGTGTAAGAACCCCATTACCTAAGACCTTTCCTGGAACTATAATAGTTTCACCATCTTTAGTAAGGTTTTCTAATTTACTAATATTAATTTCAGATTTATTAGATCGAGAACTATCAATCTTTTTTTCTAGTGCTTTCCATAAAGGAGTTTTATTTTTTTTGTATGCAATACGCAAAGTCCACTTAATATTATCATTTAAAGTATGAGCAAGCATAGTTTTAACCTCATCATTTTCCATATTAATAATCCCCAAATAAATCTACCTAGTTTTAGATGGTATTTCTAATGATTTTATTATATCACCAAAATTATTTATTTTAGAATTTATAATCTTTAGTGCTGTTTTTATAGTTTCCTCTGCAGTTAATGAACCGGTCGTTTCAATTATAAGGATTGTTTCGTCTTTGTCATTACCATCTTTAACAACAGCTGAAGAAGTTGGTTGCCATTTTGCATGATCTTTTCCTGTGCCTAATCTTGCATACGCTTCAAATTTTAATTTTTGTCCAGGGGCAAGGGTAATTATTGGTATACTTTTACTTACTGGTTTCACATATTCATCTTCTGATACCAAGTCGCCAGATAATACAAGTCGCGTTTTTTCTGACGATTCAGCATCTAAAATCAACAATATACGACATTTAGAACAACCCAACGTATTATTACAATCACATTGATTTGAAAATACAAATCTATTTAATTCAGTTTTTAAAGGAATTAATCCCAATCTATGAGCTATTGCCTCATCATGCATAACTGATGAATTTTCTAGAATAACCACATCATCAATTGCTAAAGTTGGAACTTCGCTGATTGCAATCCTTCTGACAGCATTCAAATACTGTCGTGGAATATTATTAAATTTTAGTATCATTTTTTCATCGGTCTTTTCCAAAATATTTATAGATGAGTCCAATAGTAATTCAAGATTTTTGTCCAATGCACTCTTAAAAATCTACCGACTACTACAATATAAACTAGAATTATAATACAATAGTCTTTAACATCAGAATTATTAAATTGAATTTATTGATATACAATCTGAATATATATTTTCAATTTACTACTCAGAAATGTTAGTAGTAAATTATAAATCAGTTTTTTTATTATAATTACTATTTTCTTTTTTAGAAATATAGTGTTCTGTTAACTTGTTAGAATAACAATCATTACATAAATCTCCTTGGATATTCCATTGTTTCATTGCTTTATATCTAAATAAAGAAATTTGATTGTTACAGATAGAACATTTTGTATCAGTAGACATTTTCATTATTTTTAGAATTATTTATATTATAATAATTGTATCGTTTAAGTTTATTATATGAATGAAAACTTCTTAATTTAATGGACTGTAATCTATCTCTGATGTTTTATTATCTTCATTTTCAATTTAAAGACATAACCTACTTGATTTATCAACTATTACATAATTACAATTTGTTCAAGTTTTATTATTTATTTAAAAAAATTAATTAAGATCTTATTCGAATCCATGATCAGTTAAATGGGACTTAATGAAAAGATTATTTTTTTAGGAATATTAGGAATAGGTGCAATGGTAGGAGTAGTATCATATTATTTATTTGCTGGTCTTCCCCCTACACCCGAAAATACAAAATCAATCTATAGACAAGATCTTCCTCCTCCATCGGCAGCACAAGCTAAGACAGAATCAAAAGTAAATCCTGCAACTGTTAAAGCTGATGTAACATTGACAATTCTTGAAGGGGCTTCAGCACAAGGAAGTCCGGACTTTGATCCAGATGAACTTTCAGTTAAAAAGGGCAATGTAATTAAAGTAGAAAATGCTGACTCGGTTCCTCATACAGTTACAAATGGTGCAGGACCAAACGATCCAAATTCAGCAAAAACATTTGATACGAGTTTAATAATGGGAGGACAAGCAGCAATTTTGCAAACTGAAGAAATTGATGCAGGCGAATACGCATTTTATTGTACAGTTCATCCTTATATGACAGGTACCTTAAAGGTTCAGTAACTAATACATAATCAGATACTATTTTTATTATATTATATAAGGTATTATTGAAATTTTCAAGGTTATGCGTTTTTTTTAGATAATTTATCTAAATTTTCTGGTAATGATATGCTTTATATGTAATTAATAAGAATATTACACTATGGTTTTTTTACAAGTTAAAGATCTGAATGTTAGTATCGATGGAAAAAAGATACTAAATGGTTTAAATTTAGAAATTGATAAAAATGAAGTACATGCTATTATGGGTGTTAATGGATCAGGAAAAAGTACCTTTGCAAATGTCCTCTTAGGACATCCAAAATATTCTGTTACTTCGGGAGACATTATTGTTAAAGGAAAAAGTATCTTAGAATTATCTACTGACGAAAGAGCTAAACAAGGAATATTTTTAGGATTCCAATATCCCATTGAGATTTCAGGTGTAGGTTATAGTCATTTTCTAAGAAATGCTTATAATACTTTAAACAAGTCTTTAACTGAAGATCAAAACGATAGAGAAGTTTTCCTTACAGTTAAAGAATTTCATGAATATGTTAAAAAAAATCTAAATAATGTGGGCTTAGATCAATCATTTCTTGGAAGGTATTTAAATGAAGGTTTTTCTGGAGGAGAAAAGAAAAGATCTGAAGTTATGCAAATGTTGGTATTACGACCAAATATCGCTATCTTAGATGAACCGGACTCTGGTTTAGATATTGATGCAGTTAAAGCAGTTGCTGAGGCAATAAATAAATTGATTAATACAGGAGCTGGGGTTGTTGTAATTACACACTATGCTAGAATTTTACGATATCTTACAAAACTTGATAAAGTTCATGTAATGGCAAAAGGGAAAATTATTAAATCTGGAGGAAAACAATTATCGGAAGAATTAGAAACTAAAGGTTACGGATGGTTAGGTTTAGAAGAATAATGTTTTGTTGGTATATATTTTAATTTTTAATTTTAAATATATAATACGGTTAATTCACTTTTTTAATATTAAATGTCATTTAATAATAATAAAAACAATAAATCAGATTCATCATATAATAATAATGATAATTCTAGAGAAAAGCAAATTACAACACCAGTAGAAAATGAAATAAAAACAGAAGGTATAAAAAAAGAAGAACAGCTTTTCCTAAATTTTTCTTTTTTTAAAGTAGATCCAAAATGGAGATGGCTCAATGAAATAGGAAAAGAAGAAGCAGCTAAAGAATTTGAAAGCTTATTGGAAGTCGCAAATACCAAAATGAAAGTCATTTCATATTCAACAGTAGGTCTAAGAAGTGACACAGATTTCATGTTATGGATGATTGCAGATTCTGTTGAGAAAATGCAGATATTAACATCAAAGATTTACTATACTGTACTAGGAAAATATATTGAACCTTCTCAAATCTATCTATCAAGTTCAAGAAAATCAATTTATTCTAATCAAGTAAAGGCGGGTTTTATGACTTATCAAAGCCCGCTTAAATATAACATAGTATATCCATTTATAAAATCAAGAGAATGGTATCTTCTCCCCTTTGAAAAAAGAAAAAAAATGATGGAAGAACATATAGAAGTTGGAAGAAAGTTTCCAAATATTAGACTAAATACATCGTATTCCTTTGGAATTCATGATCAGGATTTCATGTTAGCTTTTGAAACAGATGATCTGAATGATTTTCAAAACTTAATTATAAAGCTACGTGAAACTAAGGTTAGTAAGTATGTTGTCAAAGATACTCCTATGATTGTCTGTCTCCATAAAAATATTGGGCAAGTTATAAAAAGTTTAGGATGAATGAATATATAGATGATGATTGCACTTAAAGAATGGTCTATTGTTTGTAAAGCTCTAGAAGAAGGAAAACAGATGTTATTGCTTCGTAAAGGTGGCATTATGGAATATAGAAAAGGATTTGAGGTTAAATATAATGAATTTTTACTTTATCCTACTTTTGAACACCAGTCTGTTGAATCAATTAAAGATAATTATAAAGAAAAACTAAATGAAATAATAGAAGAACAAAATAAATACAACAACAACAACAGAAAAAAAATAGATAAAGATAATAAGAATTTTAACACTGCAAGTAATAATATTATAAAACTACTTGCAAAAGTAGAAGATGTTATAGAGATTTCGGATAAACTAACACTTTCGGAGTTGAGAGATTATCATATATGGAGTGACGAATATGTTACTATGCGAATGAATTACAATCCAAGTAAACCAATGAATGTTTTATTATTAAGAATTTATAAATTAAGAAAACCATTAATTGTTGATATTAATGATAAATGGGCTGGATGCAAATCATGGATAAATATCGAAACAGATAGAGAATTTCAGAGTTCTGACAAATTAAAGATGCAGAAGATAGGTTATGATACGTATGAATCAATAAATACTAACAAAGCAGAGACATTAAACGAAAAAACTCTAATAGATCCTGTAATAAATGATGATATATTTTATGAATCTGTTAATAACATTAGGAAGGTAATTGGAAATGAAATATAGGAAATTAGGTAGAAGTGGAATAAAAGTAAGTGAGATTGGATTTGGTGCTTGGGTTTTAGGGCTAGACTGGTGGGGAAAAAGGATAGATGACGACGAAGCAATAAAGATGTTAAAAAAGGCATATGATTTAGGAATTAACTTCTTTGAAATTGCTGATATGTATGGAAAAGGTAAAAGCGAAAAACTAATTGGTCAAGTCTTTAAAGAGATGAGAAATGAAATAGTTTATTCTACAAAATGGGGATATGATATGTATGACTATGAGCAAATAGGACATAACGAAATTCCTCAAAAGCATAATACTGCATTTTTGCGCTTTGCATTAGAAAAAAGTATGGAAAGATTACAAACAGATTACATAGATGTTTATAGCTTACATAATCCAAAAATGGATGCAATTAAAAATAATGATTTATTTTATGCATTGGATGGACTTGTTAAGGAAGGGATTATTAAGAGCCATGGAATAGCACTAGGTCCGGCTATAGGATGGAAAGAAGAAGGTATATACGCAATAAAAAATAGAAATATAACATGTCTACAAACAGTTTATAATATTTTAGAGCAAGATCCCGGACGTTCTTTTTTGAATCTTGTAATTGAAAATTCATCACATCATATAGATAATGAAAATGTATATGATGTGGGTATAATGGTCAGGGTTCCTGATGCTTCAGGGTTATTAACTGGCAAAGTAACAGAACAAACAATTTTGAATCAAAATGATCATAGAAGTTATAGAAAGAAAGAATGGATAATGGAAGCATTAAAGAAAATAGAGAAAATGAAATCAATTGCAGAATATAAAGATTGGACAATATCACAACTAGCGATTAAATTTATTTTATCTCAAAAACCTATTTCAGTAGTAATACCTACTGTATTAAGTTTAGAAGAACTAGAATTATTTTCAGAAATGTCCGATGGTTTGTACCTGAAAGAAGAAGAACTTAAACAAATTAATGAGTTATATGAAAATAATTTTTATCTCCATCAAAATATTGCTTAAATAGTATATACATTTTCCTATAATATTTTTTAAAAATATTGTTTAATAAAGTCATTTGACTAATCAAATCCTAAAAACTATACTAATCTATATGATGATCTTTTAACATTTGTTTATTTACTATTAAAATATCAATCTTTTTACAGCTATATATATGTGCAAAATATGATTAATGGTATTTATCTATGCTTTTGCATAAAAGCCTGAACGTCGTTCATATATTTGTCCATTTTGCATTGCTTTATTTAAAAAGTTTTTGGCATCATCTTCTGAAAATCGTCCTGTTTCAATAAGTTCATTTATAAAATTTTTTTCTTCTACATCATTTTTATCTTGCCCAGATAAACCATTAAAAACTTCCATGAATAACTTTAATTTTGATATTTCACTTTGAGGTTTACCATGTAAAACTCCCAGATCTACTCTTCCAGTATTAACATCTACTCCAGCTGTTTCAAGCATAGTTTGAATTAGATATATTGCACGTTCTGCATCTTCCGAATCTACATAATCTTTTAATAATAATTTTGACCGAGCAGTTGCTAATCTGACTAATCCTTCAAGTTGCCTAGGTGTAACAGTAATCATACCCTCTGATTCTACATTTCTCATTTTCATATAATAATCTCTTATCTTATCTATCGCTTCGACAGTTAATTTAGGTTCCATAGTTTTTGAATAAGCAAGATATTTACTAAATAGATCTATATCAATAAGATATTGTCCCCTCTTTTCCGATTCTCTATGTAATTCTAATATGTGACTAGCAATACGATGATCTTTTTCCTTTTCTGGTATATCTCTAATTACATAAATAATATCAAATCTTGTTAATAATGGGATTGGTAAATTAACATTTTCTGTAATATTTTTAAAGGGGTCATATTTGCCATACAATGGATTTGCGGCTGATAATATAGAAGTTCTTGCATTTAATGTAGCAACTATTCCTCCTTTTGCCACAGAACAGGTTTGCTGCTCCATAACCTCATGTAGAGCTGAACGATCTTCTGGTTTTATTTTGTCAAACTCATCTATACAAACTAAACCTTGGTCTCCTAGTACTACTGCACCTGCTTCCAACATCATAATACCAGATTTATCCCTTATTACAGCGGCAGTTAAACCTGCAGCAGTCGAACCTCTTCCTGAAGTATACAATCCCCTAGGAGCAATTTTGGCAGCAAATTTTAACATTTCCGATTTTGCTGTTCCTGGATCACCTACTAAAAGAACATTAATATCTCCTCTTCTAGCCGATCCATCTTCTAATCTTTTTGTTACTGATCCTACTATTAATAATAAAATCACTTCTTTAATTACTTCATGTCCATATACATGAGGAGCATATGATGAAATTAGAATATCATATGCATCATTTTTATGTGCTAATGCAAAAATATGTTTCTCATCTTCGTTACTGATTTCCAAACGTTCTATTGTCCTACTATCTTTATCTGCAGTTCTTCCACCAAGATATTCAATATTATTTCCTTCCATTCGTAATCTAAAAAGACTTGTTTTGATTTGTTGTGACAATTGTTCTTGTTCTATTCTTACAATTCCAGTTAATAAGATTCTGTCGCCTGGTCTACATTGATCGACAAGATCTCCTAGAATAGTTACTTCTAAATAATGTGGCAAGTGACCAGCAGGAAGATCTTCTGGAAGTTCTTGTAATCTTACCATTTGGAAATCAATGAAAATACTAGTATCAGGATCCATTTCTAGCTCTTTTTCAGAACATTTACTACATCTTAGTGGTTTTTTCAATACTAATCCTCGCAATTGAGCTTCTGTTATTTCACCACAACTAAGGCATCTATAACCAATTTTTTTTGCTAATGGTTTTACTTCAGATGATCTAACAACCATTCCCGAAACTCCAACGAGTTTATTGATCACTTCTGCATTTATTTCACGTAAACTTTTTTGTACTGTATAATTGCCTATTCTGACCTTGATGCTATTTTGAATCTCATTTGCATAATCTGGATGGATTTCATATAAAACATTAAATATTGCTCTATTAAATGCATCAAACATTTCATCTGGTTCGTTAGTAATTAATTTTGCCAAGTCGGGCTTAAAAGTATCAAAATCGATGTAGTCAACAACAAGTGAGGTAGAATTGAATGCCATCAAGTTATTAATCCTATCAAAATACTTGTAATTTCCAGTTCGGTCTTTGTAAGCACGTAGGAATTCCTCTAAATCATTAACCAATGCAGATTCCGTTTTTTGAAGTTCACTCATGTTTATTTACGGCCCTTTGTTTAAATTCTGAAGAAGAATTATGGATAAAATTGTAAAGTTCTTTCTCTTCAGCCGAAAGTTTCTTTTCTAAATCAACAGATAAAGCAGATGCAGCTGCTAATTTAACGATTTTTCCTATTCGAGAAGTTACAAATGAATTTAGAGAAACTACAATGGATTCTTTTTCTTTATCTTTTAATCTTTTGATAAAATCATTAGTACGAATGTAAAAGTCTAGGTCAATGCCTGAAAGATCATGAGGTTTTGATATTCTTTCTCGATTTAAAGATCTTGAAACATAAATTAGAATATCAGTGTCTTGAATTTCTACGGAATTATTTTCCTCTAAAATTTGGGCTAACCATCTAGGAATCGAGCCTATTTCTCCCTCTTTTGCTTCAAGATCAAGTCCATCAATATTAATAGAGAAATTTTTTTTAAAGGCTATTCGTATTTCTTCCATTGAGTATTTAATATAATAAAATTTTTGAATAAAATCCATTTGTTTTTTAAAATGATCGTAATGATCAACATCATCATTATTATGAGATATTATAACTTGGTTCAATCTATTTTATAATATTATTCCATTCAAGACTAATAATTCTTATTAACAAAATAAATTTGAGTAATTAGTATAATAAATTATCTTATGAGCAGTTTCTAGAGAATAAGGGAAAAGAAGATATTAACTATAGAAATTAGGTACTCAAATCATATGTCCTCAAACACTATAAATACAAGACTTTCGAGTTTAATGTGGGTAGAGAAATACCGACCTAAAAGAATTGAACAGATAGTTAACCAAAAGGATATTATAACTTCACTCGAAAATTTAATAAAAAAACCTGATGAAATTCCACATCTATTATTTACAGGACCAGCAGGTGTAGGTAAGACTACCACAGCATTATGTGTATCCATGGAATTATTAGGAGAAGGATGGAAAAGAGATACTCTTGAACTCAATGCTTCTGATGAAAGGGGAATAAAGATGGTCCGTGAAAGAGTAAAAGAATTTGCAGCTGTAATTAAACTTCCAAGTGGAACCAATAAAAAAGGAGAATATTTTAGTAAAGATGAGAAACCTTATAGAATAATAATACTTGATGAAGCAGATGAAATGACATCAGAGGCACAAACTGCTTTAAGAAGAATAATTGAAGATAGTTCTAAGACTACTCGCTTTATTATTATATGTAATTATCTTTCTCAGATTATAGAGCCTATCCAAAGTAGATGTGCAATATTTCACTTCACAAGGCTTGAAGAGAACGATGTATTAGGATATTTAAGAATGATTTGTAATCAGGAAAAGGTACATTTTCAGGAAGAAGCATTATCAAAAATTTATAAATATACAGAAGGAGATTTGAGACATTCAATAAACATTCTTCAAACAGCTTCAGGATATGGACAAGTTTCAATTAAAAATGTAACATCTGCAATTGGAATTTCTGGTAAAGCAAAAGTAGGAGAAATAATACGATTAGCACTATTAGGTAAATTTAATGATGCACGTATAAGACTTTTAGAATTATTATATACATATGGATTATCTGATACTGACTTTTTCAAATATGCTTATCAAGAAATTAAAGATGTAGATATAAATAATATTGATGAAGTTATGTCAATAATGGCTGAATATGATTATAGGCTTTCGGTTGGAGCACATTCTGAGATTCAATTAACTGCATTTCTTGCACAATTATGTAAATTTGGATCTAATATTAAATTAAAAAAATGACCTAAACTTAGAAAGAAATTCTATTACTTTTCTGTAAATAAAAAGAGAGAGATTATTATTATTAATAATGAAATTAAAAATGAAAAAAAATACACCGATTTCATTTTCTACTGCTGCAGTATGTATTGTTAGTGGTGGAATTGATTCTGTCTGTACTGCAGCTTATTTTAAAAAGCAAAATTATGATCTATATATCATTACTTTTAGATATGGTCAAAGAGCAAATTTAGAGATTGATTACGCAAAAAAATGTGCTAAATATTTAGATTCAAAACAACACAAAATAGTAGATATATCATTTATGAAAGATATTTACGGTGAGACTAATGTTCTTACCGATTACAAACAAAAAATTCCTAAAAATTTTAAGTACAGTATAATAGCTCCTATAAGAAATGCGATTTTCATTACTATAGCTACAGCTTGGGCAATGAATATAGGAGCAAAAATAATTTCCTACGGAGCACACATAGGAGATAATAATTATCCTGATTGTAGGCCAGAATTTACAAAATCAATAAGTAAAACTTTGAATCTTGGAGATATTGATGGAATAAATTCAGGTTTGAGAAAAAAGATTAGTATATGGTCACCAGCTATAGATGGATTAGATAAATCAAAAATAATAAGAATAGGTTATGAAATATTAGGACATAAAATTTTTGAAACATGGAGCTGCTATTCAAATGGTATAGATACAAAAGATGGTAAAAAAATACATTGTGGAATTTGTGAATCGTGTATAAATAGAAGAAGAGCTTTTAGAAAGGTTAGCATAGATGACAAAACAGAATATGCCGATAAGTGAAAAGAAAGTACAATTAAGTGAAATATTTACAAGTATAGAAGGAGAAGGAATATTATTTGGAACTAAGACAATGTTTGTTAGAATGGCAGGATGTCATTTAAAGTGTTATTGGTGTGATACTAGTTATGCTTTGGCGATGAATAGTGGAAATGCCTATTCAATCAATGAAGTAAAAAAAATGATAAAAGATCATTTGCAAAATAATACATATAAAATTAATTTTACCGGTGGAGAACCATTAATTCAATACGAGGCAGTAAAGGATTTAGCAAAATTCATTAAGGAAGAATTAGGTTTAAGAACATATATTGAATCTTCTTGTTATGATATTGATAGATTCAATAAAATTATTTCTTATATTGATATCTGCAAGATAGAATTTAAGACAAAGGATTCCCAAGCTGTTGATATTAAACATTATAAATATCTATTAAATAATGAAATAGAATGTCTAAAAACTGCAATAGACAATAAAAAAATCACTTTTATAAAAATTGTAATATCTAATTCTACATCTATTAAAGAATTTAAAGAATTGATAGAAGTTATTTTTAATACTATAAAATGTGATAACTTAGCAGGATTTATAATACAGCCAACTTCTACGATAAATGAACCAACTGTGAATAAATTATTGCAGTTTTATGACCTTGTTTATCCGATATATAATGAAGTTCGTATAATTCCTCAATTGCACAAAATAATAGGAGCAAGATAATTAAAAGATGACAAATAACAGAGTACAAAAAACTGGAACAATAAATAAAAATAAAATTGAGAAATTAATTACACAACTTTTGGTCGAATTAGGAGAGAATCCCAATAGAGAAGGATTAATAGGAACACCAAAACGTATTGCTGAAATGTACGACGAAATTTTCTCTGGATATAAAATGAATTCAGAATTAGATGTTAGTTTTAGTGAAGAAACTAATGCGATAATAGCTAGAGATATACAATTTTATAGCATGTGTGAACATCATATGCTTCCTTTCTATGGAAGAATTCATATCGCTTATGTTCCAAATGGAAAAGTATTTGGATTGTCGAAATTAGTTAGATTAGTAGAGAAATACTCAAGAAGAATGCAGATTCAGGAACGATTAACAACTGAAATAGCAGATGAAGTATCTAAAAGAGGAGTTAGTGGAGTAATTGTTATAGCTGAAGGGGAACATCTATGCATGAAGATGAGGGGAGTTAGGAATAATAATTCAATAATGACTATAGCCTATAGAGGGGTATTTGAGGAAAAAGGGATAAGAGAAAATATTCTTAATTTAATTTATACTAGGCAAAATAATATAATTAATTTATAAAAAATAATGAATTACTTAAAATATTAATCACATTAAAATACAAAGTTGTTTTTTATTTATATTTACATAATATTTTTATAATGAAAGGCTTATAATGAAGGAAATTTTCTATAGGTAAGAAGAATGGCTGACGCGAACTTTAGGGTCCAGTCTCATAAATTTACTCAAGACAACATTCAAGCTACACTAGTTTGTTCGAAATGTGATGAGATATTTTCCAAGGAGTTTTTATTGGATCTGGAAGGGCAAACCATAGAATTTAAATGTCCTGTTTGTGGAGTTTCAGGTGAAGCTGATTTACCTTATAAAACAGCAGAAGAAAGAGAAGAATTTGATGATGATTTAGATGAAGTAGAAGAAGATTCATTTGATGAATTTGAGGAAGATTATTAATGATCTAATAATTGCAATTTCATTAATGTTATTTTTCAATTTAATTATTAAGATAGGCAAATTTGCTAAAAGTGTAAAATTGTCAGGTTCTATTTATTAGGTTTTTCTCAATCAATTAGTAATAAATGTATATTCATTAATAAAAAAATTATGGAAAGAAAAGAAATAACAAATGAAATTAGTTTAATTTTACTGTTATTGTGTTTTAATTAGAATTGAGATTTTATTTATTGTCTTGCACCACACTTTGTGCAGAATTTAGAATCAGTTCTAAGTTTACTACCACATTCTATACAAAATTTTGATTCTGGATTTGAAGAATATTCAATATTTTTAGAAAATGATGATTCTGTTTTGTTAAACATATCAGTTACTGCTCCAGTTGGTTTGAAAGTTTCATCAATATCAGGTAAAAGATCTGAAAAATTGATAGGTTTATTAATTGATGTCTCATCTAATTGATTTTCCTTTTCTTTATCTCTTGTTTGCAGATAAAGTATAATTCGAGGTACTTCCTCTCCATTATTTTCAACGATTTCTGATAACCAAACTACAAATTTTTTAAGTGTCATTTCAGGTGTAGAAAAAGTCAGAGAATGAGTAGACATATATTCTTCTGTTGCTGACCTTCCATCAAATACTTTCATTATAAATAAATGGTTACAACTTGTTTTTAATTATTGCGAATTGCCACATTTACTACAAAATTTTGCTTTTGTTGGAATTAAGACTCCACAAACTATACAATTTTTAAATTGTTTATTATCTTTCAATGCGTATCCTTCTGATGTAGTTATATCTTGAGATGGTTTTTCTATTTCTATATCAACAGGTTTAAGAGCAGGTTCGATTGAGGGTGAAGAATATTGTTGTTGATTACTACTACTACCACCGGGAATACGGCTACCTTCTAAGCCACCCACTGAACCAACTGAACCTCCTGCACCTACAAATCCTCCGATACCAAAACCTACAGAAGAGCTCGTATTAGAGTTAGGGTCTGCAATACCGCCGGTAGGGTTCTTAATTGAACTTCCTTTATCAATTGCGGATTTTATTTCTAAGATGACCTTGATAGCTAGGAAATTCATTGCAGAACTTGCAATTAGGTATTTTCCAATGCTTGAGAAATATTCTTTCTCATTCATTTTACCTTGTTTATAACGTTGGGTAGAATCAATAAGTGTTTCGTAAGCGTTTTGAGTATCGTTAATTAATTGTTTTAATTTTTCAGTCAATCCACCAAGCGTATCAACCCCAAAAGAGGACATTATATCAAATACTGTTAGTTTGGGTTTAATAAAGTTTGAAAAGATATATGAAAATAATTTTTATCTAATAATATAAGCTCAAATTAAATTTCAAAGAATTTTTTTAAATTTGACGATATCGCTTTTTCTCTAATAAAATGAGTCTTTTACGATATTATATATATCCAATTCTCTGCTTAGGTGGATTGTTTTTTTTTACCTGCATATTTAAGTATAAACATCAATCTAATTGTTATTTTAATATTGAATGGATTATTGTTTTTTTAATGGTATAAATGGGTAATTATAAAATTATGTAATTGTTTTAGTAAAAGGAATTGATGAAATAAAAGAAATAATTTTTAAATGTCAGTCATGACAAAGTATATTCGATTATATATTATGAATGTTGACTCTAAAAGAACCAAACCTCTAACTTTCCGAATAGAGACTAAAGTATTAGAGAAAATTAGGGAAGAAGGAGGAAATAATCAGATAAGTGTCAGTAACTTTATTAATAAAATTTTAAAAAGATATATAGAATGGGATTCATTTGAGCCGAAAGTAGGCATGATACCCATTCCAAAGTTACTAGTTGAGAAGCTTTTTGAAAAAAGAAGTAAACAAGAAATTATTGATTTAGCTATTAATGTAGGAAAAAATGAATTGGAAGATATATTATTGTTTATGAACAAAAAAATGGATTGGATTTTGTTTTTGAATTGGTTCGAGATGAGACTGCAAGATTCTTCTATTGAAATTGTGCACACAATAAAAGAAAATAAACATACATTTATAATGAAGCATGGGATGGGATATAATTGGTCTTTATATCACAAAACTATTTTTGAATTAATATCAAAAGAGAATTCTAAAAATCCTATAGAAATAAAATATAACAGTAGAATCCTCTCAATTGAATTTTGTGAATAATTAGAATTTTAATAGAAATTGTTTATTACATTAACAAAGACAAAAATTTATCTTTAATAAATGGACATATTAAAAACATGGATGAACATAATGCTCAACAAGACAAAAGAAAGACAAGTACTTTTACATTAAGAATAGATGAAGGTATTATAAGATCATTACAAAATGAATCACAACTTCAAGATATAAGTCTAAATACTTTGATTAATAAAATTTTAAAAAGATATGTAGAATGGGATTCATTTGAGCCGAAAGTAGGGATGATACCTATGGCTAAACCAGTTATAACAACTCTGTTTAATATGATGAGTGAGGATGAAATATTAGATTTAGTTTCAAATTTTGGCAAAAATGTAGTTCAGGATATAGCTTATTTTATGAAAATGAAGTCGGATCCAGATTCATTTTTAACCTGGTTTGAGGTTAGGATGAGAAGGTCTTTTGTAGAATTTAATCACCTTCAAGAAAATGGTCTTCATAAATATGTCTTAAAACATGATTTGGGATATAATTGGTCTTTCTATCACAAAAAAATATTGGAAAAAATTTTTAATGAAATATTTAATAAACCTATTCTAATATCAATATCTGATTTTATGCTTACAATTCAATTTGAAAGATAAATTTCAATAATATCTTTATGATTATTCATTAAAAAATTTATTATTTCTCCATTATTTTTAAAATTTGTAACTCTTATATTACATTTATTTTGATTTAATTCGTTGACGTAAAATACTAATAAATAAGTTCTTAATTAATATAGTTAAAATAGTCATGTTTTAATTTTATGATTTTAAGGATATGAAAAAGCTCTCTCTATAAATTTATAATAGTATAAGGACATTGTCTTAGTTAGTTAGTT
>JBIOXM010000066.1:0-2634 GCA_044869655.1 Nitrososphaeraceae archaeon
AAACAGATACATATATTGAAAAGGACACTGCAGTAAATGAAACCATTGAAAAAATGAGGTTAGAGGCAACAGCAATGTTAATGTCTGGTGAGCCAACAATAATTATATCTACTGTCTCGTGTATCTATTCTTTAGGTTCACCTTCAGAATGGGAAAAAAATGCCATAACACTTACAGAAGGAGACATTATGAATCGAAAAGAAATAATTAAGAGGCTAATTGAATCACGATATGAAAGAAATGATTCTTCGCTTTCTTCAGGAAATTTTCGAGTAAAGGGCGAAATTGTAGATTTAATCCCAGGCTATTCTAACAATATTGTTAGAATAGCACTTTTTGATGACGAGATAGAAAAAATAAGTATTCATGATCCTATTACGTTAAAAAAAATTAGGGAGATAAATAGAATTACAATATTTCCCGCTAAGCATTACATTACAGACAAGAGAATTAGAGAAAACGCAATAAGAATGATAAAAAAGGAACTAAAAGAATGGCTTCCTAAACTAGAAGGAGAATTAGAAAAAGAGAGATTGGCTTCAAGAACAAAATATGATATTGAAATGATAAATGAATTGGGTTATTGTTCTGGAATAGAAAATTATTCACGTCATTTTGATGGCAGGAAAGAAGGAGAACCACCATATTGTTTATTAGACTTTTTTGGAGATGATTTCTTATTAGTCATAGATGAATCCCATGTTACAATTCCACAATTAAGAGGAATGTATAATGGAGACCGTACAAGAAAAGAAATGTTAGTGACCTATGGATTTCGACTTCCTAGTTCCTTTGATAATCGTCCACTAAAATTTGAAGAGTTTGAAAGATATTTGAGAAAAGTAATTTTTGTATCCGCAACTCCTGGTCCTTATGAATTAAATTCTAGTGTAAAAGTTGTCGAACAACTAGTTAGACCAACAGGGTTAGTTGATCCTATGGTAGAAATCAGATCCACGAAAAATCAAATTGATGAACTAATTTTTGAAATACAGAAAAGAGTTAGCAAGAATCAAAGAACATTAGTAACAACATTAACAAAAAGAATGGCTGAAGATTTAGCAGAATTCTTATCAAAGAAAAATATTCGAGTTCGGTATTTACACGCAGAAATTGAAGGGTTAGAACGTACTGAATTAATTCGTCAGCTAAGATTGGGTGAATTTGATGTTTTAATTGGTATTAACCTACTAAGAGAGGGATTAGATATTCCAGAAGTTTCTCTTGTTGTTATATTAGACTCAGATAAAGAGGGTTTTTTGAGAAATGATACCAGTCTCATACAAACATTTGGGAGAGCAGCTAGAAATATCGATGGAACGGTTATAATGTATGGAGATAAAATTACAAGATCCATGGAAAATGCATTGGCAGAAACAAATAGAAGACGAAAAAAACAATTAGAATTTAACGCCTTACATAAAATAATCCCCATTTCAATATCAAAACCTGTCCTTACAAATAAAAATTCGCCGAGTCAACATGAAGCCTTAAAATCTATGAGTAAAAATGACCTGAGAAAACTATCTGTAGAAACTGAAACGTTAATGAATAAATTTGCTGAACAGCTTGAATTTGAGAAAGCGATACAATTTCGCGATAAATTAAAGAAAATAAATGAAGAAATTGGGATATTACAGGTTAGCTAGTTAGACATGATCGATAAATTAATAGTTCGAGGCGCGAAACAACATAACTTAAATAATATAAATCTTGATATACCCAAAAACAAGATTGTAGTCTTTACTGGTCTTTCGGGGTCTGGTAAATCTACACTCGCATTTGATACTATTTATGCAGAAGGCCAAAGAAGATATGTCGAGTCTTTATCCACCTACGCCCGACAATTTCTTGAACTTATGGAAAAACCAGAAGTAGATTCCATTGAAGGATTATCGCCTGCCATTTCAATCCAACAAAAAACAACAAATAAAAATCCACGATCAACAGTAGGAACAGTAACTGAGATTTATGATTATCTAAGATTACTGTTTGCAAAAATTGGCCAACCTTATTGTCCAAATTGTAATAGAAAGATAGAGAGTCAAACATTAGAGTCAATTACGGAATCTGTACTAAGAATTTCTTATCAAAAATCACGTTTGATTATTCTTGCTCCATTAATTCAAGGAAAGAAAGGTACTTTTGATAATTTATTCCGAGAATTATATGAAAAAGGTTTTTCAAAATTGAGAATTGATGGACAATTTATTAATCTCGAAGAATTGATTAATAATTCTAATGAAGATCAATCGAATGATAAAAATAATATACGAATACAAGAAGGACAAGATCTTCATTTGCAGAAACAAAGGAAACATAAAATAGATGTTCTAATAGACAGACTAAAACCATCCTTAAATGAAAAAAGTAGAATTTTCGAGTCAGTACAAAATGCAGCAAACTTAACCAATGGAATAGTTCTTACTCTCATTGATGATAAAGAGTTTTTCTTTTCCAGACACAATGCTTGTCCATTTTGTAAAATAAGTATAGGAAATATTGAACCTAGATCTTTTTCGTTTAACTCTCCCTTTGGAGCATGTGAGGAATGTAATGGTCTCGGAATGAAAATAGAGTTTGATCCCGTTCTAATAATCCCAGATAAAAAAAAAAGTATCTTAGAAGGAGCAA
>JBIOXM010000067.1:0-5697 GCA_044869655.1 Nitrososphaeraceae archaeon
GGAAGTCTATACAAAATGTATTTATCCTCTGGAGAAAATTTAGCTGGAGTTGGATCAACGGTTAAAGACGAACAATGAGGACATTGACTTTTAAGAGTATAAATTTTACATACTAAACATTTTCTCAATAAATGCTTCATTTTAATGAACTAATTGTTGTTGGGTTTTTTTGGATTCCTGACGTATAAAATTAAAATGGCCATTCTCTTTTTCAATTGCAGATTTTATTTTCTCGATAGAATTATTAATAGATTTTTCAGCAATTTTAAAATTATCTGCAGCGACAACTATTCTATATTTAGGTGCTGCAATATACGAAATCATAACCTTTGAATTACCTTTTGTACTTTCTGCAGCACTTAAAATAGATTTAATAATTTCTACACCATTGGATTTTTGCGATGAAACCTCTACTATTCCTCTTATTTCAACATGGGGAATGGGAATCTTTTTACTTTCCTCCTCAATTATATTAACTACATTTTCAGTTAATTCTAGTGGTAATAGTACTTCTTTTCCTTTTTTTGTTGTAGCTTCAAAAATATCATAAACATAATCATATTTACTCAAAATTTTCTCTTCAATTTGTTTTATTTGTTCATCAGAAAGATTCGCTTTACTTTTTATTATTGCCATGAAAGCATTAGCCTTTTCGTTTTTCTTGACCTCAATAATCTTTGATTTTTTTTCTTCACCGGATACTTGTTTCAGTGATAAATCCACTTCAGATCTGGCTTTATTTACTCTAATAACTTTTAGAACAATTTTTTGATTAGGTCTAACATATCTTTCAATATTTCTTATCCAACCTGTTGCAATTTCGGAAATATGTAAAAATCCAGTCATAGCATTGTATTCTTCTAAAAATACATATGCTCCATGGTTTGTAACTTGTTTAACATTAGCAATAACAATATCCCCTTCTTCCGGGAGATTTTTCTGATCTTCCATCTTTTATTTAACTCCAATACAAGCTATATTTAATTTGTAAAGGATCTTGAGTTTATTAATTAGTAATCAATGCCTCTTTTTGCTTTAATACCCTGTTGATAAGGATGTTTTATTTCATTCATTTCAGTAACTAAATCAGCCGCCTTGATAATTTCATCCGGAGCATGATTACCAGTTAACACAATGGATGTCTTTTTAGGTCGTATCTTAATTAATTCAAGCACTTGGTTTGTTGACAGAAGTTTAAGGTTTATTGCATAATTAATTTCATCTAGGATAATAATATCATACTCTTTTGATAATATTTTTTCCTTAGCAAGAATTAATGCATCCTGTGCAGATTTTCTGTGCTCCTTAAATTCATGATCATCGTCCAATATCCCAATGAAACCTTTTCCTGCCGCAATCATTTCAAATTCAGGAGTTAATCTATTAGCGCTCGAGAGTTCTCCGTAATACCATTCACCTTTTATAAATTGGATCATCAAAACCTTAAATCCATGACCTACGGCTCTCAATACTATTCCTAAGGCAGCAGTAGTTTTTCCTTTTCCTTTACCTGTGTAAATCACTATAAGTCCATTATCAGGTTTCATTGTTATAGAGGCATAAAAGATCTAAATTATATTTTTCTGTCCCAATAGATTGAACATTGTTTAATAGTATTATGTGAATTTACCAGAAGAATGTATGGAAAGTTTTTATTTTTAAGAATATAATTTAGCTAATCCTTCTATAGATATGCAAGACAAAGATACAATATTACAAAATTGGACTAAAGATAATGCATCTATGACCGAAATAATTGATAATATTTTTTATCTTATTAATCTGGATAGTAGGAAATTGAAGAATAATATTGTGGAGATTGCGAGAAATACCAATCATCAAAATCCTTCAGAAAAATGGTTCTATGCTTTAAAGATGATATCGATCTATTCTGTAAAAAATAAGGAATTTTTCTCCCAATCTCAACTATATGATCTTTTAACAATAATGTCTAGAATTATGGATGAAAGGAAAAAAGCTGTAGTTAATACAATTACATTTAGCATATATAAAGATATTATGGAAAATTATAATAAACTAAATGAAAACCTAAAGATTATTTTTCCAGTTCTAATTGTAAATTTGATGTATATAATAAAATATGGGCAAGATATTGGAGGCAACTCTGTAAATCTATTTGCTATTAGTAGTTATTATCAAAATTCTAAACTCGCGCCAGAAAAGGAATTAGAAAAAATATTGTCGTTGGAAATAGAAAGCAATAGTATTCAAGATATTCGAGAGAATGAAATATTTGAAGTATTAGAAAAACTTACTAATAGAAATGAAAAAGAAATACAAAATGCATTCAGAGTTTTAATCGAATCAGATAAACAAAAGATAGAAAATATTTGTAGAAATTATCATAAACTTAAGGAATATAGTCAACTTATGGGCAAACATGAATTTAGTGAACTTATAGAGAAAGAAGCTGGGAGAAAATTGTCTGATAGTCAGATACAACATGCAGCAAACTCAATCAAAAAAACAAAAACATATTTAGAGAGTATTTTGGATGGTTCTTTTGTCCCAAAAGGGAAACATGGAATCAACCATGTCAAACATAATCTCGAATATGGTTTTCAATTAATGGGAATTATTCGATCAAAAAGAAGAAAAATTCTTATTGATAACAGTACTTCAAAAGTTATTTAAAATTTATTGAAAAGCAATGACAAATAAAATTAATCTCCAGTCTAAAATAGATACTATTTTTGGAATCTGTTGTTATCATTTGCTTCCCATTAAACAAGAGTGTTATATCGGAAAAGGAAATATAATAGCCATTTGTACTTTATCAAGTCAGGATTTACTCAAAAAAATCAAAAACAATAATGAGATTATGGAAGAAATATTAATAGTAGGAAGACTACTTTCTGAAAATAAAGGAATAGATGAAATTATTAAATTTAGTACAAATAATAAAAGTTTGCAATATCTTTTACTTTGCGGAGAAGAAGTTAAAGGTCATTTGTCAGGACAAACATTAATTGCGTTAAAAAAAAAGGGAATTGATCAAAATAAGAAAGTTATAAATGCTGCTTCGCCATACCCTTTTTTAGCAAGTTCTAATGATGAAATTGAATATTTCAGACACCATATAAATATCATATATCAGATCGGATTAAAGAATATAGATAAAATTAAACAAATAGTATATGACATTAAGAGTCAATTTTACTAATGTATTAATGTAATACAAAAAGAAAAATACTAACGAAATAATTTACATAAATTTGAACATCCTTTAAAATATAAATTTCCTGTTTAAACAAAATAAAACAATTCCTGTTTTTATAAAAAATTTATAATAGAGTTTGCTATTTTAAAGTTATGGAATATGCAAATCAAAATGTTTTAGTAGATACAAAATGGGTAGAAGATCATATAAATGACCACAATGTTAGGATAGCTGAAGTTGATTATGATCCAAAAGCAAATTATAATCTTGGTCATATACCTAATTCCGTTTTATTTGATTGGAGAAAAGACATAAATGATCCTCTTAACAGAAATATCATTTCAAAAGACGATTGTTCTATTTTATTACAAAAATCTGGAATAAATAATGATACTATTCTAGTATTATACGGTGATTTTAATAATTGGTTTGCTGCTTTTGCTTTTTGGGTTTTTGAATATTATGGTATGACAAATGTAAAAATTATGAACGGAGGAAGAAAAAAATGGCTTGAGGAAGATAGACCAATTTCAAAAGATATACCCAATTTTCCTAAGGGAAATTTTAAACCTTCTGAACCTAATCCAGATCTAAGGGCATTTCTTCATCAAGTAAGAGATTCGTTAAATTCCGACCAAATAAAGAGAATCGATGTCAGAAGTCCACCAGAATTTAGTGGAGAAATAACTGCACCGCCTGAATACCCAACAGAACATGCCCAACGAGGAGGACACATTCCAGGAGCCGTGAACATACCATGGGCTAAAGCAGTAAATGATGATGGGACGTTCAAGTCTGCTGATGAACTTATAAAACTATATCAAAATGCTGGTGTCACTCCAGATAAGGAAATAATTACTTATTGTAGAATAGGAGAACGTTCTTCACATACATGGTTTGTTTTGAAACATCTCCTAGGATATCCAGCAGTCAAGAATTATGATGGCTCCTGGACAGAATGGGGAAATATGATTGACAATCCAATTGAAAAATAAAATTCAATTATTTTTTTCTTTTCTGACTAGAAAGTGAAAGATGGGACCTTCTTTTCTTATTTCTAATATTGATTGAGATCTCTCCGTGGACCATCTAATCAATTCTAGATCTGCAGTTATATCATCTGATGCTAAATAAACAATTTCACCTATATTGATTTTAGTCAGTAACTCGTCCAATTTTGTAAGAGTTGCTGCACATTCCGTACCAAGTTCATACATTTCATGGTCTGGATAGGCCTTGAAACAACGCACGTGAAAGTCATCTATTAGAGATTTAAATTTAGTATAACACTCTCCTATATTTTGTAAACCGTTAAGATCTTCATACAAATTAGATGGGACAATTGTTGATAACCAACCGAATTCATATGGACTATCATTCACTTGTTTAGGTTTGGATAAGATCGACTCATTAATTTCTTTTATCTTTCCATTAAGAGGAGATCGTACTATTCCAAAATATTTTGGGCTTTCTATAGAACCTAAGCTTTTACCTTTCTCAATATTAGTACCTCGTGTTTTGAGTTTAACTGACTTGAGTTTACCTGAAATAAATGATAATATAGGTATTATACCTATCTTTATGCAATTTTCATCAGAAACATCAACCCATACAAAATTATCAGTATCATATAATAAATTATCAGGAAAATTACAATTATCGATAATCATAAAACTGAAGCATTCTATAGCCAATTTTATCTTTACTTTATTCTAATTTTCGTTAGTAAAACTAATAATTATATATCTATAAGATGAGTAAGGTATTTACTATTGATGAATGTTGCGTGTTTAATTTTTGTCTAAAAATTAATTATCATTATATGATCTATTATATATCAATTTATAAAACGTTCTTACCCATAAAAGTAACCCAGTGGGATGGACTTAATACGAAATTGAAATGTACTAACAAACAATTTTTGCAGATAATTGTAAAATTTTTATTCCTATATTTATTATATAATTGACAGTAAAATCTACTAAAACTAAAACAGATTTAGTATTCCCTTTATAATAAAGAGTAGCTAAAAATATGGATCTATTACAAATTAGAGTAAACTATATGTTCGAATAATGACTACTTAATATCTTCTTATAGATAGTTCCATAGAACATATCGAATACTATATTTAAAAGAAGGTCTTGTAGTAATAGAGTTATAAATGCAATAATACTAAAAATATTTTTCCGTTGATCAATAATTGAAATAAGGATCCTAAGATAAATAGTATTAGTATTTCTCATATATTATTTAACTTATTAGTATTTCTAATTTTGAATCTAAATAAATATAATGCTTATTTAATATTTATATGCTTGAAAATGATACACTTGCTAAAATAGCTTTAGATATCCAAAATTGTAAATTATGTTTATTGTGTAGTACGAGGAAAAATACGGTTCCTGGTGAAGGAGGTTTTCTTAAGAAATTATTGATAATAGGGGAGGCTCCAGGTTATCATGAAGATCAATCAGGAAGACCTTTTATTGGAGCAGCTGGAAAAATCTTAAGAA
>JBIOXM010000068.1:0-5812 GCA_044869655.1 Nitrososphaeraceae archaeon
AATTTTGCTCTATGAGAATTACCATAAGCTTTTTCGCATATCAATTCTAATATATTATATCCAATTAATTCACCTTCTTGATCATAATCGCAGGCATGAATAAAATTATCAGTATCCTTGGCAAATCCCCTTATTAATTCTATGACATTTTTTGAATTTTTATTGTGGGCATTGGATATCGGTGCCCAATATATATCGAAAATAGGAAAGATTTTCCCTCTCTGCTTAGTATTTTTTAGACCATACAGATGACCTTTAGAGGATAGAATTATGTAACGTCTGTTTTCTTTGGTAAGTACATCAAAAACTATATTTCCTTTTATTTTTGTTTTTTTAATCTCAGATGTTCCTAAAGCAATAGCAATTCGATTAGCAACATTTGGTTTTTCACATATTACAAGGGAATATTTTTTATCTTTTGAATTGACATTCAAATTCTGGATTTTGATATATTTCATTCATTTTCTGATATTTAACGTTTCTAATCAAAAACATAGGTTCAAACGCAATAAATTAAATCATTTTTAACTGATTAAAAATAAAATACATAGCAGAAAAGATATAAACAATATTTAATCCAATCAAATTATGCATATAACGGTTTCAGCAATAAAAGCAGATATAGGTGCAATTGGAGGGCATACTCGACCTAGTGATGAATTACTTAATGTTGTTAAAAACCATATTAAAAAAATGGGGAACGAACTTCTCCTAGACCATTATATTGGTTACAGCGGAGATGATATTCACATTGTAATGACTCATAAATTAGGACCAGATAATGAAAAAATTCATAAATTAGCATGGGATGCATTTAGTGAAGGAACTAAAACAGCTAAAAACCAAGGCTTGTATGGAGCTGGGCAAGATTTGCTAAAAGATTCTTTTTCTGGAAATGTTAGAGGGATGGGTCCTGGAGTTGCCGAAATAGAAATGGAAGAAAGACAAAGTGAAGTATTTTGTATTTTTGCTGCTGATAAAACAGAGCCTGGTGCATTTAATTTTCCATTTTGGAGAATGTTTGTAGATGCTGGAAGTAATACAGGGCTCTTAATAAATGAAAAATTGGCAGGGGGAGTTACCTTTAAGATTATGGATGTCATGACAGGAAATATTGCAGATTTAAAAATGTGGGAAGATAAACCGGAGTTAGAAGCTGCTTTAATGTTTCCTGGCAGATACGTTGTTCATTCAGTATATTCCTCAGCAGGAGAGCAAATTCTTTCTGCATCAACTGATAGATTACATAACATAGCTGGAACCTATGTTGGTAAGGATGATCCCATAGCAATAGTTAGGACACAAAAGGATTTTCCTGCAACCGAAGAAGTTGGTAGTGCTTTCAATAATCCACATTATGTATCAGGTAATACAAGAGGTAGTCATCATCTACCTTTAATGCCAGTAAAACTGAATTCACCAGCTAGTCTAAATTATTCAATACCAATTGTAGAATGCTTAGTATTTAGTATGCACGAAGGCAAACTAACTGGTCCACTTGATGGATTTGGAACAGCCGATTGGGACTTACAAAGAACATGGGCATCTGAAAGAGCAATGATTATGAGAAATCAAGGGTTTATTCATCCTGCAACTTTAGTACCGGATGAACTAGAATATAATAAAGGATACGAAGCAAGAATGGATAAATTGAATCAGAAATTTACATCAAGTATTAGCAATAAAGAAACTGAAAAATCCTCTAAAAGAGATTAACAAAAAATAATCCTTATTACAAATGGAATAAAAATTTGAAAGGACTTATTATAATTAACTGTAAGAATTACCTAGAAGTGGCTGGAGAGAAAATCTTACAACTCTCGGAAATTGCAAAAGACATTTCCACTAGTAACAAAGTTCAAATAATGATAGCACCACCACAAAATTGTTTATTTTATTTATCACGATTCATTAAACTTCCTATCATTTGTCAACATATAGACGACAAAAAAATTGGTGCAACTACTGGCTTTATTATCCCTGAATTAGCAAAATCTTATGGAGCAGTTGGTTCTTTGATAAATCATAGCGAACACAGAATTGAACATACGCATATTCAAAAACTTATAGAACGATTGAGACAATTAAATATGACTTCAATAGTTTGTGCGGCAACATCTAAGGAAGTTGGAGAATTGGCTAGATTAAATCCAAATATGATTGCTATTGAGCCGCCAGAACTAATAGGAACTGGAAAAGCAGTTAGTAAAGTCAACCCATCAATAATTACTCAATCTGTTAATGAAGCAAACAAACATTCTGAGAATATACAGTTAATTTGTGGAGCTGGAATAGTAGATAAAGCAGATGTTCAAAGTGCCATAAATCTTGGATCAAAAGGTATACTGGTGGCAAGTGGATTAATAAAATCAGGTGCATGGCAAAATAAATTGAGAGAACTTTGTGAAGGTTTTGATTAATTCATATTTAAGAATTTTATTTTAATAAAGTTAAAAAAATTTAAGCACCGACTCTTTTCATTTTTGATCCACAGCGAGGACATGATACTTGGTTATGTTTAGCTCCACAATTCATACAATAATAATTTACAGAACTGTTACCAAACATAGTAGCACTCGATAATCCAAGTTTCTTAAACTGACGCTGTCTGATATAAAAGCTTAGCAGAAGGAAAACTCCAATTATAATGGGTAATGAGTATGGAAATGGTACTACAAGAGAAATAGCAATACTAATAGCTAGAGATATGCCTAGCCATAGCGCTTGGTTTAATATAAAATTTTTATTATTAAAATCACTCATCATTTAATTTATAGCCTCATGTTATTTATAAATTATTTTGATAATAGAATTAAATACATAAATTTTGGTACCCATCACGTTTAAATATTCCTAATAACCATAACAAGAATACATCGACCAAACCGAAGGGGAACAATTTCCATGGCCTAGGATATTGAGCAGATGTCCTAGGTCATATCATTTAACAATTAGATTTATTGTTGTTATTTTTGTAGTTTCTTTTCCCATAATAGGCTTGTGTATAACATTTCTGGTACCAATTTTTTAAATGGAACTCCTGAACCATCGTAAAATTTTGTAAACCACTCGTATAAATGAAGTCTTAATGCCTGAATATAGACTAGTAATCCTTCTATCATCATCACACCCAGATTTCCTAGTATTGCCACTACTATTCCAACTGGAAGGTTACCCGTGGAGAAAAAGAATTCTACTCCATTATTGGCTGTACCCATTAAAGCCACATGTACGAGTAACATTATTCCAATTCTAGTATAACTAATTGTATTAGCAAATAGTTCTACTAATCTAATTAACATAACTTCAATGACAGTCATAAATAATTCTTCATTTACATTTCCGTGAAGTTTCACTTTCCCAAGTTTAACTCCTAGAGGAACTGCGAGAATCTGTATTACCATAGTTATCATAAGTATCAAGAACGAAATCTTTGTGACTATTTCCACAGTAACCCAATCACCCGCTATATTTGAGAAGAAGGGAGCAGGGTTTTGATTAGTATACATTTCGAGAACCTTGTAATTAGCACCTACAGCAGCTAACATAAGAGAAATAATTGCCAAATACATTATTAGGGTGGGCAGACGATTAGTAAGTACTTCGTATTTCTTGCCTTGTTTTATTCCTTTGTATATGAAAAATGCAAAAGCACTTACTAAGTGTGTAATACCTATATTGATTGAAAAAGTAAGAATGGTAAGGACAGTCTCTTCTGAAAAGTCTGCCGCATTCAAAATTCCTACGAATCCTAATGATCTCAGGTATTCGCCTCCTGGAACTTCAAAAATATGAAATCCAAAAGCCTCTCCTACTATCAAGCCTGCAATTACTGCAGATATTCCTGACGCAAGTATCAAAGTACCCCATTTTTTTAAGTTTCCTGTTCCCCTAATTCTAAATGTAGCACCAAGCAAAGCCAACAGTGCACCTTGTCCTGCATCTCCAAACATTAATCCATAAAAAATTGGAAAAATTAATGCAATCATGGGGGTGGGATCTATCTCATTGGATTTAGGTTGACCTTGGGTAAGTGTTATTGGTTCAAAAGATCTAAAATAACGACCATTGGCAAATAAAGTAGGTTCCTGATTTTCTTTTGATTGTTCAGGATCAGGATGAAGATCATGATCTTTCTCTATTTGATGAAAATCATTATGTTTTTTATGTTCGAATATGGTTATCCATTTTTCATGTAGTTTCTTAAAGTTATCAGCCATAACAGTTGGGATGTATCCTTGAATAATAGCAAAGTTCTTTAACCCTGCAGGTTTTCTTAAAGTTTCCAAAACCTCTCGTACAACTTGAGATGATTCCCTCAAATAGAGAATTTTTGAATTGTTGTCTTTGCTTATCTTCAAAATATTAGAATCAATTTCTTTTTTCTTTGTAGTTAATTCTTTTATTTTTGTAGTTAAATATCGAAAAGCTTCACTTGGATTTTGAGAAAAAGTATTAGGTATTGTAATTTGTGAGATATCAAAACTGCGTATTGTTTTTCCTATTCTATCAGAGTCCTCATTCTTAGCGAAGATGAATAATGCAGAATAAGTATCATTTAATTTCAAAGTAAAAAGAGAGACATCTGGTAGAGAACGTTGAATCTCTGAGAATTCTTTAGTTTTTATAACATAAACCTTTTGATATAATAATTTACTATTCTCAAGTTTGGATATATCGACCTTTAAATTGGATACTACACTTAGAGTATCTTTTAATGTTTTATATTCATCAAGTTGCCTACTTAAAGACTCTCTTTCATTAATGATTTTGGAGGTTTCTTTTACCAAAGTCTTTGAATCTTCCTCTAATTTCACTATTAACTGATCAATTTCTGAGATTTGTAATTCTTTTTTATTCTTGGGTTTACCCTTTATAAGAGCATCCATTATTCCAATTTCTGTTTTAATCTCTAACTCACGTACAACTTCATCAATACTTTGAAAAAGTTTTTGCGAGCGTAAATGTAGTTCATCTAAATTAGGATCAGAATATTCAGAGTTAGAACTGATTGGATGAAACCATTCAAATTGTGCGAGCCTACTAGCAACTTTTGATGATTCCATCCTAGGAAGAATTAAAGTAACCTTAGCAAGCTGCGCTAAGCCCATTTCAAGAATTTGGATAACAATAAGACTTAAAATCTTATCTATGAAATGTAGGAAATAACTGTTAATAATTTAGTTTGGAATAGAAACAATATCAATGAGGAATTAAAAAATGCAAAGAATTTCTAATTCATCGTACTTTTCCTTTACAGCTAACAAAAAAAGAGTATCCTCATAAACCAGTACCCATTCTTTAACTCCTATCACTGGTAATTTTCTTATCATAATCATATTATCAATTGTTGTACGTACATATGCAATTTTAGGAATCTTCGTCAAATTAAAAAGTGAATCAGATATATCTATTCCTGGACGACCAGCCTGAATATTTACAATGAATGTATCATTTTTTTATTTTTTATCTTTGAAGTAACGTAACTTTGTCCTATTTCAAATTTTTCTAAATTCAACATTGCCTTTATGTAAATTCAACATTGCCTTTATGAAAGAATTTTTACTTTCGGAGATTTCATATGAGAAGTATTTAGAAGTTTCATCATAATAAAAGCTCATCATCGGTTAAATGTCTCTAGATATATAATTTTTTTTTTTAAGTTCGTACCATTTCTATACTAGTGATATAAAAAATTAAGTTCTTTACAAAATTTTTTTACTTTTTTATATTAAAAGTTATAATTATTACAAATTTTCTTTTTTATAATTATCAAACTAAAAATTTATTGTTTTATAAAACATAACTTTAA
>JBIOXM010000069.1:0-6804 GCA_044869655.1 Nitrososphaeraceae archaeon
TGCACTATCTGCAGTTGAAAAGGGATTTTTTCAGGACGAAATAAGACAGAATGCATACTCTTTAAAAAAAGAAATAGATGAACAAAAAAGGATTATAGTTGGAGTTAATAAATTCCAAGACGAATATAATATAGAACCTTTACTAAATGTCATAGACCCAGTACTTGAAAAAAAACAAATCGCAAGGTTAAACCAGCTAAAGGTAAAGAGAGATAAGAACAAAGTTGACTATGCAATCGAACTCTTGGTTAAGAACGCTGAAAAAGACACGGAAAATCTAATGCCCCACATTATAAATGCAGTGAAAAATAGAGTTAGCCTTGGTGAAATTAGCGACGCTTTTCAATCTGTATTTGGAAGGTACGAGCCAAAAATCTCATTCTAATTTCCTTTAAGACCGTTATAACACATTATAACAATTTGTTTACACATACGTAAAAAAGTATAATATTAACTACCGACAATTATTTTTTTGGTATAGTCTATAAAGATAGAATAGGCGTTTATAATCGAGACTACTACCACTTTTTTTCTATTTAAATTTCAACAATTCTTTATGAAACTTCTTTTGCACACTAACAATATTACTAAGCATTGTAAAATTCATTTTTGTATTAATATTAATATGTAATATTAACATGTAAATGAAATAGGAGAACTGGCCAAAATTAAGAAATTTAAATAAATAAGAGTGTTTTTTATCGTCTATTTTAATCTTGTAAAAAAATTATGGTTAATACTTTTCAAGAAACAATGTTTAAAACAATTATATCCTATTATTTAGATGAGATGACGAAATATAATATATCACTGATTCCTGGCGATGGTATAGGACCAGAATTAATGACTAGTGCTAAAATGCTTCTAGAATTTATAAACGATAAGAATGGTGTTAAGTTCAGTATTAGGGAGGTTGATGCAGGAGATTATGCATTATCCAAATTTGGTAGTGCTTTACCTGATTTTACACTCGATGCAATAAGAAAAAGTGATGCATGTTTAAAAGCTCCTGTAGGTGAAAGTGCGGCAGATGTTATTCTAGTACTTAGACGACTTTTTGATCTATATGCAAATATAAGACCTGCTAAATCATTTCCTAATATTAAATCCATTTCAGAAAATGTAGATTTAGTTACTGTTCGCGAAAACACAGAGGATGTATACTTAGGATGGGAATTTTATGCTAATGACGATACGGTTGTTGCTCTTCGAGTTATATCAGAAAAAGCTTGTAAAAGAATTGCAGAATATGCTTTTAAAGCTGCAGTAACACGAGGTAAAAAAAAGAAGGTTGTTTCGGTTCATAAAGCCAATGTACTGAGAAAGAGTGATGGCTTATTTAAAAATATTTGTAGAGAAGTATCTACTAGATTCCCTCAAATAGAATATAGTGAGTTATATGTTGATGCTTGTGCTATGAATTTAATAAGAAACCCCGAGAGTTTTGATGTTATTGTTACTACTAATCTTTTTGGTGATATTTTATCTGATGAAGCAGCACAGGTCGTTGGAGGGTTAGGAATGGGTCCAGCAGCTAATATAGGTCAAAATTTTGCCTTGTTTGAACCAGTCCATGGTGCTGCTTTTGATATTGCAGGAAAGAATGTTGCTAATCCCTCCTCTATATTTCTTAGTGTTAAAATGATGTTGGAATGGATAGGAGAAAAATTCAACGATCCCATATTATTTAATGAGGCAATAAGAATAGAAACCGCAATTACTTCTCTCTTAAAACAAAATTATAAGACAATAGATATTGGAGGGAAACTCTCAACAAGTGAATTTACTAAGATGTTGTTTGATTTTTTATAACCTGTAAGAATTTTGTAGCTTCCTATGTTCTTAAATCTGTCATATTCTTTATTTTGCAAAGACCGAAGGAGATTATATATTTATTTAGAATGACAAAAAAATTAAAATCTTACCTGTCTTGCGAGGATTGACAAAATTCTGTTAACACTCCATTCAATGATTTAGGATGAATAAATGTTATTTTACGACCATAAGAACCAGTTCTGATTCCGCCCAAAAACCTCATTCCATTTTTCTGTCCTCTATCAACGTCTTCCTCTATATTGTCAGCCGTAATCGCAATATGATGAATCCCCTCTCCTTTTTCATTTAGAAATTTCGAAATAGGACTATTCTCAGCAGTAGGTTCTAGGAGCTCAATACGGGTGTCTTCTAAGTTTAGCATTACTACACGGACCCTTTCATTAGGAACCTCTTCCATCTCAATTTTATCAATATTAAGAATATTTTTATAATTTTTTAATGCTTCTTCAACATTTTTAACTGCAATAGCTATATGATCTACTCTCATCCTTCACCAAAGAAAAAGAGATATCGATATATTAATTTTCTATTTGAAGATATCTTTCCTAGATAATCTTAGTATAGAAAATGAAATTTGCAGTATAATGACTTTGAAGAGAAAGAAGAGGTACAAGAAATTGTTAATCCATATCTATTATGATAAAATAATCTAGAGACAAATGTAAACAAATGTAGTAAATGCTAGAATAATAGTTGATGGTTTTGAACAAATTGTTTGACAAATCGATTTTCAAGAATAAGACTTGTATATCATAGTAATTGTAAAGCAGTGAAACAGTGGAATAAATTAAAAAATATAGTTAATCAATTGAATTCTATAATGTACCTCATACTATAAGCGATATGAAAAAATTAAATCATATTAGTTAATGTCTTAGAGCTATAATTATTGGGAAGATTATGTAGAAAATTAATTTTATTTAATTTAGATCTACAAATGAGTCAGAATAATGAAATAGATTTAAAAGCTTTCTTATTCATTAAAACTCATTCTTAACAAATAGTCATTTTTTAATAGTATTAAAAAATATAATTTTTCTTACTTTAACTTTGAACAATTATAAAAAATGCGAAAAAGGGAGAAAATATCCTAAAAAAGATACAAAAAGACTAATTTAAGATTCTAAAACTTTTCTCAACATTACCTTGTTGATTGCATCCATCATAGCTTGAACAGAAGCAACAACTACATCTGCTCCCGATTTCCTAGCGGAAACGACATTTCCAAAAACATCTTCAACTTTGACTGAAACCTCCGCTAAGGCATCTGATCCACCTGTTATTGATTCAAGTCTATATTCCCTTACTTTTATTTTAGCAACTTCAACCGCTATTTTCTGTATGGCCTTGAGGGCCGAATCAACTGGTCCAACTCCTATTTCGGATGCAATATATTCCTTACCTTGAGTACTTAATTGAATAACTGCTGTTGGTATAATATTTAAGCCTGTAACAATATGAAAATCATGTAACGTAAATTTTTCCTCAAATTTTGTATTTCCCATTACATGTCCTGAAATTGATAACAATTCTGCAGTAGTGATGGATTTGCCTTTGTCAGAAATTATTTTTTGCTCTTCAACAATTTTTTGTAATTCTTCGTCAGTTGGTTCTACACCAAATTCATTTAACATTGCTTTGATCCCATGAGCACCTGCATGTTTACCTGCTTGTAACCATCTTTTTCTTCCAACAAGTTCAGGACTAATAGGCTCATAAGTTAAAGGATTATTTATAATTCCATGAGTATGGATCCCCGACTCATGACCAAATGCATTTTCACCGATTATAGCTTTATTTGGTTGAACAATTATTCCCATTGTATTGGATACAAATTTCGATGTTTCGTATAATAGCTCTGTTCGTATATTTGTTTTTTTATTATATAGACAATGCAATGACATGACAAATTCTTCAAGAGATGCATTCCCAGCTCTCTCACCGATGCCATTTATAGTTACATGAGCACAATTTGCACCGGAATTGATACCTGCAAGAGAATTAGCAACAGCCTGACCAAAATCATCATGACAATGCATGCTTATTGGTAATGATATATTATTCGCAACTTCTTTTACTAAACTTGATATATATTCTGGGGTAGCGTACCCAACTGTATCTGGGATATCAATGCGATCTGCTCCAGCCTCTTCAACTGATTTAAAAATTCGAATCAAAAAATCTCTATCTGAACGTGTCGCATCCTCTGCTGAAAATTCTACTTGTAGCCCATGTTTTTTTGCATATTCAACTGCCCAAATAGCATGTTCTAATACTTGTTCGTTAGTCATATTTAATTTATATTTCATATGAATATCAGAAGTAGCAATAAAAGTATGAATATATTCTAAATCGCAACTTAATGCGGCATCTATATCTGATTGTACAGATCGCGCAAGCCCATAAATGTTAGCATTTAACCCTTGTTTAGCAATTGTCTTTATAGATTCCCTTTCTCCTTGAGAAACAATAGGAAAACCCGCCTCAATTGCATCAACACCCAGTTCATCTAGTCTAGAAGCTATTTTAATTTTTTTTTCTGGATTGACTGAAACACCTGGAGTCTGTTCTCCATCTCTTAAGGTTGTATCAAAAATTCGTATTTGGCTACTAGTCTGAATATTACTTTTAAAGTTTTTGTTACTCTTGTTATCCATCTTTAAGCTCCTCGAGGTAATGCAGAAATACCAGTTCTTGCAATTTGAATGATTCCATAGGGATCCACAATATTCTTAAAAGCATCAATCTTGTCAGGTGTTCCGGTTATCTCCACCATCATAGAGTCTTTACTGACATCTAAAATTTTCGCTCTGAATATATTTGAAAAATGAGTAATTTCCATTCTGGAGGTTGGGTTAAGTGCCTTCATTTTTATTAGAGCAAGTTCTCTAAATACTGTATTTCCTGTATCGAGTATTCTAACTTCTATAATATCAATTAATTTGCTTAGTTGTTTTACCAACTGATCTGTTGTTCGAGAATCGCTTTGAATTGCAATAGTCATTCTTGATATATCATGTTGTTCTGTTGTCCCAACTGTAATACTTTCAATATTAAAATTTCTTGCCCTAAACAAATTCGTAACTCTAAATAGAACTCCAGGCTTATTGTCTACAATAACAGATAATATCCTATATGGTAGTGTAATCTGTTGGGATCTGTCCGTCTCCGAATCGTATGATGACATCTTAATTTAGCCTCCTACAATCATATCTTTTAATCCTGAACCAGGAGCAACAAAAGGATAAACATCTTCTTCTGGATCTATTGGAATATCTATCACTGTAGCCACATCAGAACTCAGTCCAGCTTTAATAGCTTTTTCTAACTCATCGATAGAATGTACTCTAAGACCTTGTGCACCATAGGATTCAGCCAATTTCACATAATCAGGACAACGATTCTGTTCTACACCCATATATCTTCTATTATAAAAAGTGCGTTGCCACTGTGCAACCATTCCCAACATGTAGTTGTTTAGTAAAAATACTATGACTGGAAGTTTCTCTAATACTGACACTGCTAGAGAATTTTCTGTCATACTAAAAGATCCATCTCCCGCTATATCAACGACTGGAACATGAGGCTTGGCTGCTTTTGCTCCTATTGAAGCAGGAAACCCAAATCCCATAGTTCCTAAACCTGTTGAACTAAAAAAAGTTCCAGGAGTAATAACGTCAAAATGCAAAGAAGCCCACATTTGGCATTGTCCTACTTCTGTAGTTACTATCGCTTCAGAGGGTAGTATTTCGCGTAATTTTTTAAGTGTCTTTTTGGCAGTAATTTCTCTCGAATAATCTTTTATAGTACTTGTATAATACTCAATAAGCTCTTTTCGTCTCTTAAGCCAAGAATTATCAGGGTCTTTTTTTATTCCCTTTGTTGTTAGCATCTTTACTATCGTTCTTAAAGATGATTTTACATCACCAACCACTGCAACGTCCACAGATTTATTTTTACCAATTTCTGCCGGATCGACATCTAAATGAATAATACTCATGCCTTTACCAAACTCATCAAATCTTCCAACTGATCTATCAGAAAATCTAGCACCAATTGCAATAATACAATCTGCTTCTATTATGATTTTGTTTGCTTCAGCATGTCCATGCATACCAATTGGTCCCATTGCCAGAGGGTGATTTTCAGGAAAGGCGCCTTTTCCTTTAAAGGTTGTAACTACAGGACACATTAATATTTCTGCTAATGCTTGTAATTCATTGAAAGCACCAGATAGAATTACACCTCCTCCAGCCATTATGATTGGTTTTTCGGCCTTCATAATTAGACCGATAGCTTTTTCTATTTGTGACAAATCAGGATCAAAAGCAGGTTTATAGCCTCTCACTTTAATTAATTCAGGAAATTCTATTTCTGCCTTCTCTTGTTGTACATCTTTTGGTATATCTACTAAAACAGGTCCTGGCCTCCCACTCTCAGTAATATAAAATGCCTTTTTTACTATTTCAGGAATCTCAACTGCTTTTCGTGGTTGGAATGCATATTTTGTACAGGGATTAGCTATTCCAATTATATCAGTTTCCTGAAAAGCATCTTTACCAATCATTGCTACTGGAACTTGCCCTGTAATTGCAACCATGGGTATAGAATCTGCATGAGCCGTTGCTATTCCGGTTATTAGATTAGTAGCGCCTGGACCAGATGTTGCCATGCAAACTCCTGCTTTTCTTTTAATTCGTGCGTAACCATCGGCCATGTGTGCAGCTGCTTGTTCATGTCTTACCAAAACATGTCGAAAATTGGCATCTACTAATTCATCATAAATAGGCAAGTTAGCACCACCAGGTAATCCAAAAACAATATTTACTCCCTCTTTTTCTAAAGAAGTAATTAATGCCTTTGCTCCGATCATTTCAACCATAATTTTTCTCCATTTCCTTTTAATCTAAGTAGGATAAAACTTAATCTAATATAATACTAAAAGATTCTGGATAATAGATCATTATA
>JBIOXM010000070.1:0-4174 GCA_044869655.1 Nitrososphaeraceae archaeon
GTCAAGAAAGTAGCCCTAAAGATATTTTAAAAGGCCAAGAGTCAGTTGTTTCTTTAATTATTTCATTGATGCAAAGTAAACACTGGAAGAGTAGTCTTTTTATATTAACTTATAGTGGCTCTGGTGGCTGGTATGATCATGTGCCCCCCCCGCTAAATTCTAAATTCGAACTCGGTTTTAGAGTACCTACACTATTTATTTCTCCGTATTCTCATAAGGGCATAGTAGATTCTACATTTTATGACACACTCTCGATTGTAAAATTCATAAAATATAATTTTAATCTCAAACCAATTGACTATAGAGATTCTCTATCTAACAATATTTTAGCAGCTTTTGATTTCGATAAACCTCCAAGAAATTCAAATGAAACTGTTGCAAATCTACTAGAAAATTACCAAACCACTATAACAAAAAAGAAACCTATTCTAAAAGAAAATATTTTTTTTATGTTTTATCTATATTTGATAGTTTTAGTAGTTATTATTTTATTTTATTTAATTTTGAGGTTTATTATAAAAAAATAAATACACTAGTTCAATTATGTCATAAGATCTTTACTTATTTATAATTTTTTTTATAGACACAATTGAAAATTTATGTAACAATATCTTATTTTTCTTTAATTCAAGAAAAAGAAGAGGTAAAAGATTGTTTATTACCAAAGAGAGCATTTTAATGAATGTCAATAACCTTTAAATAAATTATTAACTCTGATTATTAATTATATTTTTATTCAATTTATGATAGAAGAAAAAAATTATTAATATATATCATTATTAAATAATCAATCCAATTGGTTCAATAATATAATAAAAAAGATTTTCCTTTACATCTTCAGAGTATAATTTTTATGATGAAAATTTATTAGGCGGTATTATAAACTAATGGTAACAATTGCTACTTAATATTATTTTTCATTTTATATTATGCTTAAGTTCTGTATTACTTAAACCACAACTAGCACATTTAAAAACTATTAACTTATCTTCATGATTTTCTTTCATTTTGCCCCCACAACACGGACAATTCATATTATTATAAACCATGCATAGATATAAAAACCATTAAGTCAAAGCAATATAGTGAAAATTGAAAATGCTCTATGTATCGTATATTTCTTAAAGATATAAAAATAATCTATTGTAATTCCAGTTGTTTATATTCGTTTATCGCTTTGGTTTCAAAATTAAATGCCTTCGAAAGAAGATCCATCGATATTTTATTTTCAGTATGATTCCCCGTTAGAAGATGTTTATTATAATGATTGTAACTTGCCATTTCACTCTCAATTGAAACAATATAGTTATTGAGAATGGATTTGTACTCTTGTTGTACTAAGGTATTTTTCGCGGATAATAGGATCTCTTTTAGATTGTCAATATATTCTTGATTTTTCTTTACTATTGTTATATTATCCTTGTTAAGCGATTGATTTAATGTAGTAAGGTAATTTTGATAATTAGTCGAAGCGTTATTTACTCTATCAAATAATGATTGGATAATTTGTTTTGATCTCTCAGAACTCGTATTTCCTCCATTTTTATCGTGAAAAAAAGCATAAGCATTCTCTAATGAACCTAGAAAAGTAACAACAATACATGAAAATACAATTACCTCAATGTTATGAAAAATTTTTTTATCTTTCATTTAATCTAATTAATATTTCTTATATATAACAGTTAACTACTTTAGTTATTTTTTAATTTCTTCAAAAGTTCTTTATAATCAATTCAGAATGATTTTTTCTTTTTTTAGTATTGCTATTAATCGACCGAAGAGTAGGTAGAGATATAATATTTTGACGAAATGAAGAATATAAATCTCTAACAATGATAGTATCAGAATTGCTTAAAAGTATTTTACATTTTCTTTTGTCTAATTCATAAAAAAAATCAGCTAATCTTTTTTGTTCATTATAATCAAATCCATGAGAAGTGTAATTAGTAAAATTCGATGTTTCATTAAGTGGATGGTATGGCGGATCAAAATAAATAAAATCATTCTCTTTAATTCTTTTAGTTATATGTTGGTAATCGTAAGTTTCAAAAATTATATTTGCTAAATTTATAATTTTATTTACTTTAATAAGATTTTCGAGATCGCAAATTTTAGGTTTTATATAATTTCCAATGGGAACATTAAACAAACCTCTTTTATTAACTCTATATAAACCATTATAGCATGTCTTATTTAATGTAATAAACCGTGCGGCTTTCTGAATACGATTGAATCTCAACGTTTCCGCTCTTAATTTATAATAAAATTTTTTTGGATCCTTATGATATTCAATTTCATTATATTGTAATTCTTTAATTAGATCATTTAAATTATCTTTTATGATTTTATAGACATTTATCAATTCAGAGTTAATGTCAGATATATGAACATAGCAATCCCTTTTGATTTTAAATGATCTTACTATATAAAAAAATAATGCTCCACTACCCACAAAAGGTTCAAAATAATTATTAAATTCTTTAGGAATAAAATTTTTTATTTGAGAAATAAGACGTGATTTTCCTCCTGCCCATTTTATAAAGGGATGACAAGTTTCAGAAATATTTTTTCCTAAAGGATCCATTTTTAGCGAGATATTATCATAGGTATCCATGAGAATTCATCCTTTCTCCTCAATTATGATGGAGATTCTTCTATGTAAAAAAAACAATTCTACTTTAGAAGTCATTATAAATAAGTTATAAAATCTTTATTATTAAGCCTACGGTTGATTATAATATAATAAATGCTTTTTTTGGATAAATAATAGATTTTCTGCTGAGGACTCCTGATTTTCTTCATAGATCTATTTTAAGAAACATAAATAGAGGCAAAATAAATCAATAGGAATTATTTTTGATCATTTGCTAATTTGCCAGACAATTTATCTGTTTCTAGTTTTTTGGAGCTCTATTAGTGAAAGTTATATATTGTATATTGGGTAAACTAATGAACACCAGCAAAAAAATTAGAGAATAAACCTCTGATATAAATCCATATAAGAATCTGAAAGTGAAAATTAATTTATCTAAAGGCATAGGGGAAATTTTTTTACATAACTGATATAAAGATTTAAAGATTAAGAAAAAGATCTTTAAGATACTAAAGGAGGAACAACCATGTCATTAGCCCATTCAGTTGCATTCTAGCTAACATTGTGTCGTTAACAGATCCTTATGGAGTATGTCACCCTGTGGGAGTACGAATATAATTACCTTTGTTCGATGCAAAATGTTATAAGGAATATCGTACGCTTTTTTTAAAAGATTCCTACTGCTTTTAGAGGTTTATGTACAATTATTATATACTTTGGGATATACAAATTTACCAGAGGAAAGGACTTATTTGGCGTTATAATTGTAATCATTTGTATTAAAAAGAAGATTAGAATACACTGATAATCTTTTTAGTGAAGAGATCTTTTCTTGTTTTTCTACTTCAGACCCATTGATTGCTTCACTCAAATACTTTATGGAGTTATCATATGAATTTCTTGCTATGGGATAGGGCACTCCATCTTTGCCTCCATGGGCATAATTATATTTGACAGGATCGCTCCATGATGCTCTATTCCCGTATATGATTTCAGATATCAGAGATAAGGCACGTACGGTAGAGGGACCCACTCCACTTTGTGAAATTAAATGCTCATAATTTGTAGGACAAATATCATATAATTCATCCATTGTCTTCCAATTGAGTTTCCGAGGCATGTCATATTTCTCAATATATGTATGATTCTGCTCTACAAAATTATTACTGTCATAATGGAATCTATTCGTTGAGATCCATTTATCTAAATTCTCTAAGCTATTTGTTTCTACAATTTTATAAATAGAAGATTTTATTGAATTGGATCCTTCCTTTACTATATCCACACAACTTTTGCGATTTTCCTCGGCTTCTCTTGAAGTCATATTTAGACATAATGGTATTCTTTCATTCCCTATTATTCCTTTATGAGGTTCGATTATAAAGTTGATAAGATGATCAGATATCCAATGATATCTTCTAGCTAATTTATACTTTTCATTTAATCCTTGTTGTATAATTGTCCAATTACCATTATCATCAAAAAAAATCATATGATGATATAAATTAAAGCCATCTTGAATTGCAGAATTGTCTATTTTTGCTGACATCTTACTGGCATATAATAATTTATTAATTTTAT
>JBIOXM010000071.1:0-5091 GCA_044869655.1 Nitrososphaeraceae archaeon
AACACTACAGTTTTTTTGGCTGATTGGCATACTTTTATAAATAATAAATTAGAGGGAGACTGGAATAAAATAAAAGAAACCTCTAATTATTATTCTGAAGCTTTCAAGTTTTTTTGTCCTGGGGTAAATATCGTTCTTGGAAGCCAGCTTTATTATGAAGATAAAGAATACTGGAAGAATTTTATGCACTTTTGCAAACATATCACTTTAGCAAGAACTATGAGATCCTTAACAATTATGGGCAGAAATACCAACGAAAACTTAGATTTTTCTCAATTTCTATACCCAGCTATGCAATCAACAGATATCCATGCTCTGGATTTAGATCTTGTACATTCTGGTACAGATCAAAGAAAAATTCATATGCTTATGAGAGAAGTGTTTCCCAAATTGAATTGGAAAGTTCCAGTCAGTTTGCATCATCATTTACTTCCTGGCCTGACTGAACCTGTCAAGTTAGGATTAACAGAGGATACTTCGGAAGATTTAAGGATTTCCAGCAAAATGAGCAAAAGTAAACCAATGAGTGGAATCTTTATTCATGATGATAACAAAACAATCGAAACGAAAATTAAGAAAGCATTTTGTCCTATAGGTGTTTCAGAGAATAATCCAATACTTGAAATTATAAGATATATTATTTTTCATAATTTCAAAGAATTTATAATTGAACGTCCTTCAAAATATGGAGGAACTATTTCTTATTATGATTATTCAGAGTTAAAAGAAGAATATGATAAACAAAAAATTCATCCTCAAGATATAAAGCAATCTACTGCATTATATTTATGCAAACTAATAGAACCAATTAGAAAGCATTTTAAGAACAATGAACCTTTGTTGTAAACTATTCTAAGTAACTACTTTCGTAAGGAAGGTAGAATTATACAATATATTTTACTGTTCTTTTACTAAGTGATATTTAGATTTATATCCCCTTGGGTTGATCATCATATTATTATAATTATATGTGGATGAGTTTCCTATTATTATAGTAGTTATCATTCCTATAATTTCACTATGATTTAACATATCATCTAAATTTGTTAAAACAATCTCTTGACTATCGCGATATGCTCCTTTTATTATTGCAACAGGGGTATTTGGTTTTCTGTATTTTAATAAAATATCTCTTGTGTCCTTTAGTTGATGAATTCTTTTTTTGCTTGCTGGATTATAAATTACAGTAACATAATCTCCTATTGCGGCTGCTTCTACTCTTTTTACAATCATTTCCCATGGCACCAATAAATCACTCATACTAACGACTGCAAAATCAGTCATTAAGGGAGAACCAACTAGAGCTCCACAGGAATTTAATGAAGAAACACCAGGTACACATTCTACATACATACCACTTTCCTTATTCCATCCTTTTTCTGCTAAAATTTCATAAATTAACCCTACCATTCCATATATGCCTGGATCCCCTGAAGAAACTAGAGAAACGATTTTTCCCTCTTCGGCGAATTCTATTGCTTGATTAGCTCTGTCTACTTCTTGAGTCATTGCATATCGGTAGATTTCTTTTCCTTCGATTAGATCCTCTACAAGAGAAACATATGTGTCATAGCCAACTATAATTTCACTCTCTTCAATTACATGTTTTGCTCGAAACGTCATATGATCATGATTACCAGGACCAACTCCTACCACATACAATTTTCCTTTTGACAAGGTGTATGTACTATGAAAGACAAAATTTATCTTTTTGCCGATAAATCATTTAATGTTAATAAATTCCTGATGAAGCACATTCACTGCTTCCTCACAATTTTTGTCTTCAATAACAAATGCAAGATTAAGTTCAGAAGATCCTTGAGTTATCATTATTACATTAATATCTCTTTTAGCCACTGCTCCAAAGGTTTTAGCGGCTACTCCTTTAATTCCTCTCATCCCCGCTCCCACTACTGCTATAATGGCAACATTCTCGTTAACATCTATTCTCTTAATTAGTTTGCCTAGGAAATTTAACTCTAGTGTCATAATAGCTTTATCAACATCTTGTTTTTTTACTACAATTGTAATACTGGATTCCGAAGGAGTTTGAGAAATCATCATAATATTAACCTGATTCTTTGCTAGAGCATCAAAAATTTTCGCGGCCGTTCCAAGCGAACCTATCAATCCTCCACCGCTTACATCTATAAGAGCTGTGTTTCTAATTACAGTTATTGATTTTACTATTTTATTATAAGTCCTAGTTGGCACTTGAGTAATTAATGTACCTCCGTTATCTCTATTATTTGCATTTCTTATTCTTACTGAAATATTCGAATCCATTACAGGCTCTAATGCACGGGGATGCATATACTTGGAACCAAACATGGATAATTCTAAAGCTTCCGAAAATGAAATCTCTTCAAGAACTAAAGCATTTTTAACAATTTTTTTGTCAGCTGTCATCAATCCATCTATGTCCCCCCATAGCCACACTTCATTGGCATTTATACTAGCAGCGATTATAGTAGCTGAATAGTCAGAGCCACCTCTTCCAATCGTAGTTGTATTGCCATTCTGATCAAAACCAATGAAACCTGTGACCACAGGAATTATCTTTTCTTTTAAAAAAGGCTCAATTTTGTGATGGACTCTAAGTTTAGTTGTATTTATTAATGGTTTAGCGTCACCAAAGTTAGAGTCTGTTAATATTCCAACTTCCTTTCCATTCAAAAATACAGAATTAATGCCGATAGATTTTAAAGCAAAAGAAACTATAGGAGTTGATAATCTTTCTCCAAAAGAAAAAAGATAATCCCTAGACTTTGGAGTTACATCTTTCAAAATGAAAATGCCAAGTAGAACCTCTCTAAATTCATTCAACAAATCCTTAAGCAACTGTAACAACTTCTCTTTCTCTTTTTTATCCTGTATGACTTTCTCAACTAAATTAATGTGAACATTTTGAATATTTTCGAGAAACAGATCGAGTGAATTCCTCTTAATTTGTTTAATTTCATCACATAATGTCGAGATTTTGTCTGTAATTCCATATAGTGCTGATGCTACAACTACAATTTCAAAGTCTAAAGAATAATATGATTTAATTATATTTATTACATTGAGAAGTTTTTTTTCATTATCCAATAATGATCCTCCGAATTTCATAACTATGCGCATATTACCTTAATAATACCATTTTCCTAGATTAATGCTTAGCTAATAGCAGTATAAATCCAAAAGAGAAAGAAATTTTTATTATTATTTTCTTATTATTAATCTTGGATACGTGGAGCTAAGTAAAAATGAATTCTTCCTAGATTGGCAACAGTAAATTCTAATCTTAGAGGCATTTTACTAGAATACTCAGCAATAACAGACCCTCCAACTGCACTTATTGCCTTAGTTATTTTAATTAAATAATCAATACTATATGTTCCTAAACTATCTTCATTTGATGTTAATTCCTCTAAACCTTCACTTTTTGGTTCTAAAAATATATCAGCTTCCCCAGAATCACCTCGCCCCAAAAATCTCAAACTTTGCGATTTGCAATCAATAGTGATATATTCTGAAAGCACTTGAATATCAGACAAAATTTTATCAAATGCAGAAGATGTTAAGATTATTTTTGAATTGAAATTTAATTTAGGAAGAGGAGTAGAACTAGAAGAGCTTTCTATCAATCTCATTTTATATTCTTTTTTATATCCATTTTGTATTTTCAGAATCAACATACTTTCTTTGTTTATAGATAATTCTATAGAATCTTTTTTTTCAGATCTTTTAATCAATTTTGAAAATTCATCTATTCTTACACCAAACTTAACCAGTGAATCACATTCATATTTTTCGAATGAAGCATGAGGCCAATAAATATCAATTAATGCTACATGTGAAGGATCCATTCCCCTAAATGATATCCCCTCTACCGAGGCTTCAAAAGTTGCTTCATCAACAAGCGTAGATATTGCAGATGTAATGGCTTTCCATTCATCTGGTGTTTTTGTCTTAGCTAGTAAAGTCAAATTAATACTATGTTCTGGCTACCATTAGACAATTTTAAATCTTACTATTAAGACATCAAACATTTTGAAAGGACAATTAACAAACTATTAAGAATAGTTTCTCCATGTATGGCTACATTTCGTGCAACGATAAAATTGGGTAGTAGCTTCATCAGCTGATCTTGTCTGAAGCATCCACCAAACTGCCAAATTATTATTGCATTTGGGACAATCTATATTAATGGTAGGAAGAGCCTGTGTAGTATTTTCTCCATCCAGTATTCTAAGAGCACTTTGTTCCTGTGTGGTTATGTTACCAACATTAACTGTAACAGTAGATTTTTGCTCAGAACTAGTAAATCCACATTTAGGACAAGCGACTTGATTTTCTTCAAATTTCAATCGCATTCTTGTTTCACAATTTGGACAGAATTTCAATTTAGGCCACCTTTTGGAGGGAAGATTCAAATGAATTTGAAAGATCCTGTAAAAACTCATCCGCAGATTTGACTGACTTTTCCAGAACATCCATTGGATTTACTTGGCTATTTATTCTCATTAAATATTCTTTTATCAATGGATGTTTCATTACAATGCCGGCAAATTCTATATTTTTTTGCTTTAAAATATGATGTTGGATTATGTACATAATAGAGATATCTTCATCTTTTAACTTTAATTCTATCTCATTATTAGTATAGTTTGTAATTTCTGCTTGCATTAAATAGTCAAGTACATATTTAGGATATAAATCATACCACATGGTAAATAATCAATGACTGAAAAAATAAATTCATTAGATAATATTGTTTTAACCAATATAACCAGTAAAAATAATTCCAATGATCTTTTCTCGTTTAATTTAGGTTTAAAAATAAATGGTCAAATTCGAGAGTTATTTAAACAACCTTTATGGGAGAAAGCATATAATAAATTTGATAACATTTTTCGAATCACAATAAATGTAGACTTAAAATCAAAAAACAAAATTATACACTCCTTTAAATTTGTTAGAAAGGCGGTTTTTTTTTGGACAAGGAATCCAAAAATTCAGCATAGAATATGGATTTTTATCGTTAAAGATGATACCCCTTTTTATCCTGAATCGGAAGATGAAGCAAAATCGTTGTTATTTGACATA
>JBIOXM010000072.1:0-10947 GCA_044869655.1 Nitrososphaeraceae archaeon
AAGGTCACCCTATTGGAGCTACAGGCATTGGTCAAATTGTTGAAGTTTTTGAACAGTTTTCTGGACAAGCAGGAGAAAGAACAATTAAAGATGCAGAAATTGCTTTAACTCATAATTTCGGTGCTACTGGTGCTAGCGCTGCTGTACATATATTTAAAAAGGTGAATTAATCATATTGAAAAATAATATTACTAATATAGGAGTAAGAGAAAAATTTATTTCATCTGCGCAGAACTCCAAGATATTAGCGCGGAAATGCAATGATTGTAACACTATAATGCTGGCCACTGTTTTATATTGTGAAAAATGTCACGGCAAAAATTTTAATTTAATTGAGTACCCAGGCAAGGGTTATGTAGATACCTTTACTATCCATACAGTACCTCCTCAAGGATTTGAGGATGTAGAGAGTTATGCTTGGGTTGTTTTCACTATAGATGATATATTACTTAGAACTTCTGGATTTTTACCCAGTATCAAAAAACCATCCGATTTACCTATCGGAGCAGAAGTTCAAGTTGATGGATTTGATGAGAAGCACGGGTTAGTTCTAAAAAAACTGTAACTGTTTTTTCATATTTATAATATAAATATTTTTTAGTACCCTACTAAACTTTTTGAAATCAATTTGTCTAGTTAGATTAACTATAACCTTAACATTGTAATATATAGTAAAAAACTTATGGAAAATTATCCTCAGTTAAAGACAAGGCTATCGAATGCAAGTAAGATTGTCAACAATCAACTTGCAAAGCTGAGGATGTTAGATACTAGGTTTAACAAATTAGATGTAGATTTACGTAATAAAATAGTTATAAATATCAAAAATGGAGAAAATGTACGTGCTAAAACATTAGCAAATGAACTATCGCAAATTAGGAAAATTAAACAAACGACCCAAAAACTATTGATGAGCTTAGAAGTCGTAGTAATAAGATTTTCTACTATATCCGAATTTGCTGAAGTCCTTGAAACCGTTAACCCAATGATTGAAACTGTGAAGGAAGTTAAGAATGATATAACTAAAACAGTCCCTGCTGCTACTAGTCTGATTTCTGAGATGTCTGCATTAACTTCTGATGTATTGATAAAAACAAATGTAAATGTAAATATCGATCATATTTCTACGCCTATTAATTCGGATGCACTAGAAATCCTTAATGAAGTACAAACTATCATGGAAGAAGAAACAAAGTCAAAGCTTCCAATTATACCTAGTAGCATTAACAATAGTATTAAATATTCTTCAAAGAAAAATGAACTCTTAAGTAAAAGTTCCAAAGTTTTATTAGAAGCATAAATGAAGAAGATGATTCAGATCACTATCACTTACATCATTTGTATAAAAAACTTTACAAAGTAGCTTTAATTACATGTTATTCATAACCGGTGCAATGGAGCGAGTACAATCACAAATAGTTAATAAGACAGGACCCAAACGCGGAAGTATTCTCGAATCCGCTTCACGAAGGGTCAGAATGATATTTTCTGTTATGGCTAGCCCAAATCGTATAGATATTCTTCGAATTCTTTATTCTAAAGGGCCTTTGACTTATTCTGAATTAAAATCTCTTGCAGGATTTAAATCAAAAAAAGAATCCGGTAAGTTTGCCTATCATTTAAGAAAATTACTTCGTCAATCCTTGGTCTCTCTTAATAAAGCAGAAAGACGATATACAATTACTAACCTTGGGAAATTGGTATTAAGCCTCGCTCGTCAAATTGAAGAAAGGTCTATCATTGAAAGTGGTAAACTTTACGTGAGAACTACTAAACCATCTATTGAAGAATTTGATTCAAATAAAATAATACAATCATTGGTCAGAGAAGCTAATATGCCATTGGAACTCGCCCATAAAATTACAGAAGAGGTAGAAAATAAAATTTACAAACTTCAAACGTCATATCTTACTTCTTCTCTAATAAGGGAAATGACGAATTCAATATTAGTTGAACATGGATATGACGATTATAGAAATAAGCTTGCTAGATTAGGCCTTCCTCCATCAGATATGGTATCTCTTATTCATGAGACTAGTACTAACAATATGGAAATCCCAGATCTGGTTGTGAAAACATCGCAGTCAATTTTTACAGAATATCTTTTGAACAGTTCACTACCAAAGGATATTGTCGATATGCACTTGACAGGAGAGATCAACGTAGGCAAAAGTGGATTCTGGAATATTGTCCCAGATACAATTTTTATTAATATTAATTCAATTATCGATAATTTTAAAGATATTAAAGGACGCTATCTAACAGTATCTAGGGTCTTTCCATTTAAAGCCATGGAAACGCAATCATCCATTGTATCCATCATTCTTTCGTTATTAAGCCGAGAAGCTTCCAGAGAAATTGTTATTGAAGGATTTCTAGACTTTATGCAAAAGACAAGAGAAACAGGTACTCTTTTAAAGAATACCTTGGAAAATATATTCTTTTTATCCTCTACTATTTCCTCCTACGGTTCTTTTTCTCCTCGTATTACATTATCTATTAACTTGAGTAATTCTGATTTTTCACTTGTTAATTCGTTATTAGAAAGTTATGAAAAATATATTTCCATTACCTCTATTCCTACCATAGCTCTTTCTTTTGTTTACGATGATCTTACTTATATTGACCCATTTATAGATAGACTCCTACATCTTGCCAAGACTGGAGGAATACTATCGTTTTCAAAGAAGAAAATACGTGCACGGTATGGTTTATGCAAATCTGATGAAATTCCAAACACAAGTACAGTTGTAATATTACAATCGTTATCAATTAATCTTCCAAGAATAGCATATCAATCTAATAAAGATGAAACATATTTCAGGGCAAGATTAGCAATTTTACTTAAACCTCTTCTTTCGATAATTACGCAGCGTTATCTCTCAATTTTGAATCTTATTCAAAATGGAACAATTCCTATAGTAAGTCAAACTACCTCTAATTTGCAGCTAGGAAAAATTGATGCTATGGTTAATCTAGTAGGAATTCAAGAATCTGTTTACGATATTTTAGGATATGAACCTGAAAATAATGGTCATAATGTGATCAAAAAAGTCATTCAGACGGCAGTTGATATAATCAATGAAAAGAGCAGAGAAAATCCAGGGAATGCAGAAATTAAGATAACAATGCTGAAAGACGATAGTACCCTTCGATTTAAAGATTTGGATATCGAGAAGTATGGCAAATCATTAACGATTAATAATGATAAAAGTAGGAACTACTCTCAAGGATTAATTATCGATGGGGAAAAAATAGACTCAAAATCCCTTGATTTAGAGCAGATAATCGAATATTATTCATCGATTGAAGATGTTCTAAAAGGAGGTGTCTCTATTGATTTGGATATCACTAATATTAGTAACATTGATAATGTGAAAAAGGTTGTTAAATCATCTGCGAATCTTCCATTTTTTCATCTTACTCAGAATTTCTCTATATGTAATATATGCGGAGAACGTTTTTTTATCGCAGATTTAAAAATTTGTAAGAAATGTGAATCTTGTAAAATATCTTCTATATCAACCTAATTTTTTTATATTATTCTTTCTAAAGCTTAGTCACGTTATTTTAACAAAACGTATTATTTAACTAATTATTTCAGTATTATTATTATGTACTATTGTAACTGTTTACCTAAATTAATTATTGATAGAATTTTTAGCTAATTTTGTTGCATAATAATAAAATTTAAGTGTTATATCATTTAAGATATAAGTTGAAATTGGACGGAGAATTGCATGGGAGTATCAGAAATAGATAAAACTAAAAATAAATCTGTATTTACAATAAAAAAAAGGGATGGCAGAATAGTACATTTTGACGAGTCAAAGATAGCACAGGCAATCTATAAAGCTTTGATAGCAACAGGAAAGCCTAATTTTCAGTTATCCGAGCAGCTGGTTAAAAAAGTACTAAAAAAAATGACCCTCCATAGTACTTCTTTTGATAAATCATTTATACCAAGCGTTGAGGATGTTCAAGATATAGTTGAATCAATTCTTATTGAAGAAGGGTTATCTGATACTGCAAAAGCGTACATTTTATATAGACACGAAAGAAGGAAAATAAGAGAAGATAAAATTAAAATCTTAAACAAGAAAAACTTGGATGAAATTGATAAGAATTTTGATATAAATTCCCTACGTGTCTTATCTTCGCGTTATCTTTTACGAAATGAGAATAATGAAATCGTTGAATCTCCTAAACAAATGTTTGAACGTGTTGCCATTCTCGTTGCTCTTACTGACGTATTACATGATCCATTTATCTTTGATCTAGCGGGTGGATATGACCAAAATATTTCAGAGGCTACTGCTTATTACGATAAAATTAGTGACTTTGACCTAAAGCTAAAGATAGGATCATATTACTTAAATAAATATCATTTTGAATCAATCGTTAGACTATACATACAACTAGCTACTAAAGGACAGATGAAAACATCTTTTAAAGATCTTTTAAAACTAATTTTCCAAGGTAGGTTTAGCTCTTATGAAGACCGGATAAAAGAATACTATGGTTTAATGGTATCAAAAGATTTTCTTCCTAATACTCCTACTTTAATGAATGCAGGTGCCCGTTTAGGACAGCTTTCAGCATGTTTTGTTTTGGATATGCCTGATGACATGGAAAAGATCATGAAAACATCTTCAGACGCAGCTATGATTTTTAAATCAGGCGGTGGAGTAGGGATTAATTATTCTGATTTGAGACCGGAAGGCGATATAGTTGCATCTACTTCAGGAGTCGCTTCTGGACCTGCCTCCTTTATGCGTATCATTGATACGATTACAGATGTTGTTAAACAAGGTGGAAAAAGACGTGGAGCAAATATGGGAATCTTAGAAGTTTGGCATCCAGACATTGAAAAGTTTATTACTGCAAAAACAAAACCTGGTGTTTTTGAAAACTTTAATGTGAGCGTGGGATTATGGGAAGATTTCTGGAAGGCACTTATTAATAACAATAACAATAATAAATATACTCTTAGAAACCCCAGAACTCATGAACCAATTAAACAGATAGATTCACATCAACTAATTGATCTTATATCTTTAAGTGCTTGGAAGAGTGCCGAACCAGGTATTATATTTTTTGACAATATAAATAAATACAATCCATGCATTAAAGCTAAAGAAGGACCACTTAGGGCTACTAATCCATGTGGAGAACAATCATTATATCCTTACGAATCGTGTAATCTTGGTTCCATTAATTTATCAAATTTTGTAAAACGTAAGGCAGATGGAATGTATGAATTTGATTGGCCTCGATATGAACAAGCTGTAAGAATATCATCCAGGTTTTTGGATAATATTATTGATGCCAATAAATATCCTGTTGATGAAATAGACTATAATACCAAGCTTACACGAAGAATAGGATTAGGAATCATGGGAATCGCTGATCTTTTATTTTCATTACGTATTCCTTATGCTTCCCAAGAAGGGTACGAATTCATGAATAAACTTGCTGAAACATTAACTTATTATAGTATGGAAGAAAGTGTAGCCATTGCCAAATCAAGAGGTTCATTTCCTTTATTTAAAAGAAGTGAGTATGTAACAGAAAAAATTCCCGTAGCGGGATATTATGAAATACCGAAACAAAACCATTCTTATGATTGGGATTCTTTAATTGAAAAAATTCAAAAATATGGAATTCGCAATGCTTGGACTACCACAATAGCACCCACTGGAACTCTCTCTATGATAGCAGATTGTTCTAACGGGGTAGAACCTGTCTTTGCATTAGTTTTTGAAAAACGAGTAACTGTAGGTAGATTTTTCTATACTAATAAAATCTTTGAAAGTATATTAAAAGAAAACGGCCTGTATAACGACGATATTTTAACAAAAATTGCTAATAATTACGGATCACTGAGGGGATTAAATGAGATACCACAATGGATGCAGTCATTGTTTACAACAGCAATTGATATTCATTGGACAGATCATATAATGGCTCAATCTGTATGGCAAAGATGGATAAGTAATGCTATAGCAAAAACTATTAACATGCCTGGTGATGTTACCGTTGAGGATGTCAAATCCTCTTATCTACTGGCACATGAACTGGGCTTAAAGGGTGTCACTGTTTATCGAGATGGGTCACGAAATGAACAAGTTTTACATATTACAGGAACGAATACCTTAGAAAAATCATTTATTGTGAAACCTAGTAAATATGTCAGGGAATATATTCAATCACAAATAAAAGAACCTTATGTCATTCAATATGTATCTAAACTAATTGATTCAAAGGATGTTGAAGTATTTGATGATGTAACAAGCGATCTACCCCTATCAACACAAGAAAAATATCCACATAAAGAAAATGTTGAATTCATCCAAAAATCCCCTCCCGAAATCTATGAAGACGAGATGTGTCCATCCTGTAAATCTAAACTTATCATTACTGAAGGTTGTAATATGTGTATTGAATGTGGCTTCAGTAGTTGTGTATCAGGTTAAGACATCTATTATATTCTCCTTTCTTTTGTAACAATTAGATATTTGTAGTATTGCCAATTCATACATTAACTGATTAAGATAGGAACAAAACATAAACCATATTTGAACAAAGATAAGCAAATAATTAAAAAGGATCCTGATTTAATATTAAAGCCAATAAAGCCGAACGTAACTCCTTTCCATATGCCGCTTGTTTGAAATAGATCGCATTCTTCGTATTATCTATAGTATGAGAGATTTCATCAAGTCGTGGTAAAGGATGCATTATTGACAAATTTGTTTTAGCATTATCTAATATTTTTTCATCTATCCTATAAGTGCCTTTTACTTTTTCGTATTCTTGAGTATCAGGAAATCTTTCTTTTTGTATTCTTGTAACATAAAGTACATCAAGTTGAGGAATTATATCATCAAGATAATCATAATGCTTAATGTTCATTATACTTTCAAATTCAAAAATAGATTCCCTCCGAATTGCTAAACTAGGAGGAGAAATCAAATGTACATTTACATGATAATTTTTTAACCCATATAGTAAGGAATAGACAGTTCTACCATATTTGAGATCACCAACTATTCCAATTGTTAGATTATCTATTTTTCCTTTTTCTTTAAAAATCGTATACAAATCAAGCATTGCCTGGGTAGGATGTTCTTCACTACCACTCCCTGCATTAATAATGGGGTTAGAAGAGAGTTCTGCTGCATATCTACTGGAGCCATCCTTGGCGTGTCTAAGTACGATTACATCAGAATATAAATCTATGATTCTTATAGTATCAGCCAGAGATTCACCCTTTTCTATAGATGAAAATTTTGAATCAAAAATTCCTATTGAACTTCCTCCGAGGGATGCCATTGCAGCTTCAAAACTCATTCTGGTTCTTGTGCTTGGTTCATAGAAAATATAACCTAGAGTTCTTCCTCTGCCTAATTCACTTCTTTCTTCAGGTGTTAATCGCTGAATTTTATCAGTTGAATTGAATATAAATTCCAAATCATCTCTGGAAAAATCTCGAATCGAAACGATATCTTGACCAAAAAAATGATTTTTATTAGACATAAATTAAAAGAGAATAAAGCTTATTTAATAAATATTCTTTTAATAAAGTTAGGAAATGCTGATTTAAATCGAATGAAACTTTTACGTTCAAAAATTAGATTGATGTTTGTAGGTGTAGGAATTCTTGACAGTTAGTCTGATGATTCTAATATATATCCTGTCTTTCTTTTTTCGATTATTGAATTAAAAATATCTCGTTCTTTCAATACGGAAATTCCAGTTTTATTACCAATAATTTCAATTAATATAATCCAATCAGGATTCTCTAATGAAACTTTATTACGGAATTTATTTGCAATAGATGGAATAATATCTTTACTTCTGGTTGAGGTATGCCTTTTTTCTACTGAGATTTTAAATGAATCATTTATGCGTATTCTCTCCATTGAAAGGGCTTCTACTTCTCTTTCAATATTTTTAAGATTGGTGGAAAGAGTTCTTTCGATAGGTATTACTCTTAGTATATATCTAAATTGCCATGGTTCTTCTATCAATAATTCTTTGAATTTTGGTATTAATTCAAATGGATTTAAATTAACTAATGCAAGAATTATACCTGATACATTTTGAATTTCGATCATTTGCGCATCAATACTAAAGTGTTGAAGAATTACATTCAATTCCTCAACTGCATCATACTCTCTATGTCTGTAAGTAGTAACCAGTAAATTAAAATTCATTATTTTTAGTGATATAAAATTTCGTAAATAGTTTCCGATTTTATCACTCCCTCCCTCAGTATCGTAATATTTGAAGTAGATGCATCGACTATTGTTGAACCTTTTAAAGAAAAAGGAAGATTAGATTTCTTCTCTTCTCCAATTAGTATTGCATCATATCCAACCAGATGAGAGTTTATCACTTCATTAGCATAAAAACATGATTTTTCATTTGAGATATTAGCGCTGGTGCCAACTAAATAGTTACAATGTTTTAATAAATTTAGAGTTTCTATTTTATTGGGAATTCTCATGCCAATCGTTTGTTTTCCAGCCGTAATTATTTTTGGAATATCGGTATCATTTAAAGTCCCAACTATCGTTAAAGGACCAGGCCAAAAAGAATTGGCTAATTTTCTGCCATTTTCATTTAAAATCATTATTTTTTCTATATGACTAAAGTCAAACGTTAGAATTGGCAAAGGCTTACCCAAAAAACGATTTTTTAATCTAAAAATTTTTGCTACTGCTTCTTTGTTATATGGATCACAACCTAAACCATAAATGGTATCTGTTGGATACACAATTATTCCTCCATTCATAATTATCTCCTTACATTTGATCAAATCCTGTTCTTTTTTCCCATCTAGTATAATCATTTTAATCCTCGTTTTTCCCGTTTTATGTTGAGTGTTAAAAGAAGAATTAAATATATAATTTAATTATTGGTAGATCCTTTTAATTTATGAATTATTTGTTCAATTTCTGAAATAATATTGTCTAACTCGTTTGGATCACTACGTATGGTACCTCCGGCCGCAAATTTATGACCACCTCCATCAATTAAATTTAAAGCAATTGCATTACAATCAATTTTGTCATTATTTCTTCTAATACTTATTTTACCATTTTTTCCATAAAATATAGCGACATCTGCATTAGTAAGGCTAAATACTTCTTCCGAAAACAAGCTTGTTTGTATATAGGGTGATGATTTAACAAATACAATATTCAAATCATTTATTTTCTTGATTTTTAAGTCATTTAATACTCGCTTTTTATCTATATCTCTTAAAATTTCATATTTTATATAATCTTCACTCATGTCAATATCCCATAATATTCCATTCGCTATCTTATGAGCAAGTTTGGATAATCGTTCATATGAGTCATTAAAATTGAGGTAATATCTTATAATTTCTGGTAATGGAGAAAGATATTGATTTTTGGTGAAAAAATCTATTGCATGTGCTAAATCAGCTAAATGGTTGGCATAAGCATTACCAGATAATAATCGTTCATACATTAATTCCGATGCACATTTGCTACCTGAATTATCCAAGATTAACTCAACAAAAGGAGTTATCTCTTCTAGAGTATTGTTAGACCATGGATGATGATCAACCCAAATAAATTCATTATTGGAATTTTTGGAATTTTGAAAAGTACTTTTAAAAATATTTAATAAATTATCGTTAAAACCTAGATCTGATACAATAAAAAGATTTTTCTCCTGCGATTGCTTGGAAAAAAAAATTTGATTGATTATTTTCATAAAGCTTTCTTTGGTATAATCTAAAAAAAAAGTCCTCGCTTGAGGATACCGAATCAATCCTATAGAAGAAGAGAAGATCCCATCGACATCAGATTCATGAGAAAATAATGTAACTCTCATTATTTTGTATTAATTTCATTTTCTTATAAGTTTTGATTATATGAGTAACTTGCGATTAATACCAAAACCACTTAAATTAATGAAGTTTATATTATATTCAGAGTGAAGGATCATTGTTGAGAAAGATATCAATAAGTTAATTTCTTTCGAATACATACTCTTTAATAATACATTTTTAAATCTCTCGTTGTATTTACTTCACTAATTATTATGGATTCTATTTGCTATTCAAAAGCATGTAAATCTATTGCTATGGAATTAAAAAATGATAGTAATATGTCTCTAAAAGAAATTAACAAAATTATTAATTCAAAGTGTTCTAATTATAAATTGTCTGTTGTTCCAAAGAAAGAACATATTATACCCTATCTTCCAAAAAATAGCAAGTATAGGCATCTTCTGCTAGTTAAACCAACGAAAACTGCATCTGGTGTTGCAGTAATTGCAGTCATGCCAAAACCTTATGATTGTCCTCATGGTAAATGTATTTATTGTCCTGGTGGACAGGAATATAATACTCCTATGAGTTATGTTGGAACTGAGCCTGCTACTAAAATAGCGCAGTCCTTTGAATATGATGCGTATTATCAAATCAAGTCAAAACTTAATCAACTCTCACAACGAGGTCATAGTCTTACTAAAATTGAACTTGTAATTGTAGGAGGAACGTTTCCATTCATGCCAGAAAATTATCAAAGAGAATTTGTTAAAAAATGTTTTGACGCTTTAAATGATGATGTCTCTTCGACTACCCTAGAGGAATCGTGCAGAAAGAACGAACATGCCTACATTCGCTGTGTTGGGCTTACTGTAGAAACAAAACCTGATTATTGTAAAGAAAAACATGTAGATTTGATGTTAGAATTAGGAATTACGAGGATTGAGATAGGTGTCCAAACACTCGACGAAAATATTTACCAGTTGGTGAACAGAGGACACAATTTAACAGATGTGAAATCTTCATTCCAAATTGCAAGGGATTGTGGGTACAAAATTGTAGCACATATGATGCCTGGTCTCCCTGGATCTACGCCAGAAAGTGATATCAAGGGATTTAAAACATTGTTAGAAGAT
>JBIOXM010000073.1:0-4920 GCA_044869655.1 Nitrososphaeraceae archaeon
CTGTACATTTTTTATTACTTCAGAAAAAAAATCTGAATTAGCAAAAGCACCTACACTCATAACAAGTACATCTTTCTTAAATAAAATGAGTTGATTAAGATAAGTAGTGATAGCATTTTGTGAAGCAGCCTCTACTATTAATTCAACATCTTCAAAAGATTCAGACTTTATAAATTCATCAAAATTATTAAATACAAGTGGACTATTCTGAATTAACTTTGATTTTACGCTTTGCGCATTCTCAAGTCGAATATCAAAGAGAGAAACTAAGGTTACATTTCCGCCCATATTACTGTCTACATGTTGGGCTAGCTCACTACCTATAGCACCACAACCTATGATTGAAATCTTTTTTTTCATAAAAAGGTATTTAAGATTTTATTCTTTGAGTTAAAATAGTTTCCTAAAGAATTTATAAATAGTCTGTATTTCAAAATAATAGATCAATAATTGCTCTGTGTTTATAAAATTTTAGTTCTGTGATACTAGTCAATAGATTAATTTACCTTGTTAAAGAATTACGAATTCAAATATAAATCTGTCATCCAATTGATAACATTCTTTCTATTGCGGATCTGGCTTTATCAGCTGTTGATTTTGGTACTCTTACCTGATATACATTATTTAATAAAGAATTGTAAACTTTATCGATAGTAATTTTTTTCATATATTGACATACTGCATCTTTTCTAATTGGAATAAAATTTTTTGTAGGATTTTCTTTTTTCATCCTATATAATATTCCTGTTTCTGTAGCTACAATAAAATCATTTTTAGAAGAATTCTTTGCTCGTTCCATCATCCCTTCTGTGGATAAAATATGACCTTCATTGATCAAATCTCCTTTTGACATATGGTACATCGTCGAAGATGTACAACTGCATTCGGGATGGACCAAGAATTCTGCATTACTATACTCTTTCATCATTTTATTAATATCTTCAGCAGGAATTCCAGCATGAACATGACATTCGCCGGGCCATATGAACATGTTCTTTCGTTTCGTAATTTCAGATACATATGCACCTAAGAACATGTCGGGAAGAAAGAGAATTTCATTATCTGGAGATATTCTATTTACCACTTTTACAGCATTGGAAGAAGTACAACAATAGTCTGACAATGCTTTAACCTCTGCAGATGTGTTAACATAGCTAACAACAATAGCATCTGGATGCTCTTTTTTCCAATTCATTAATTCTGAACAATTTATTGACGAAGCAAGAGAACATCCTGCATTTACATCAGGTATAAACACTTCTTTATCTGGACAAATAATGGAAGCAGTTTCTGCCATGAAATGAACACCACAAAAGATAATATTTTTAGCATTAGTTTTTTCTGCTTTCCTGGAGAGAGCTAGTGAATCTCCTATAAAGTCTGCTACATCTTGTACTTCAGGTAATTGATAATTATGTGCAAGGATAATTGCATCTCGTTCCTTTTTCAAAGAGAGAATTTCTTCAGTATATTGGTCCAATGTTAAACTCATTTGTTATTTAATTAAATATCAGCAAAACATGATTTAAATTAGTACTATTCAGGACACCTTTGCCTGAAATATATACCTACGAGACATAGATTGCCTCTTTAAAGAATGGAATAATTTATTAGGAACAATCTTAAAATAAATTTATGCCAACTCACGGATCGCTTACTAAAGCAGGAAAGGTAAAAGGTCAAACTCCTAAAGTACAGGCAAAATCACGCGTTAGTCCTATATCAAAAGTACGTAATAAAGAAAATTTCGTTAAAAGATTTGAGAAACGAGTACCACCTGGTCAGAAAAAACCTGAACGGGGTGGTAGAAGAAGATAAAAACTCAAACCTTCTTATTTTTGTTACTCGTCAATTATCTTTAAACTGAAATCTAATGATGGAGAAGAATGTGTTAAATACCCAATTGAAATAATATCGGGCTTTAATTTAGCATAATTACTTATATTATCGAAGGTCACTCCACCTGATATTTCAACTTTAACTAGATTTCTGAATCCTTCATTTACAAGCTTTGAGAATGTATTTTTTGCCTCTGGTATTGAGAAGTTATCTAACATTATAATATTTGCTCCAGCTTCAATTGCTTCAACTGCTTCCGCTTCATTTTTGACTTCACATTCTATTTTAATAGAAGATCCTACTTTTTCTCGCATTAAAGATATTAATTTCCTTATAGATTTGTCTACAGCAATATGATTATCTTTTATTAGTACCATATCATCTAGTCTAATTCTATGACTAATTCCTCCTCCTATGACAACAGCTTTTTTATCAAAAAGTCGTAATCCAGGGGCTGTTTTTCTTGTTGACGCTATTGAAATTTGTGGATCTATTTGATGGACTATATCAACAAATTTTCGTGTAGTAGTTGCAATACCACTCATTCTCATGAGTAAATTTAATGCAATTCTTTCGGCTTTCAATATATCTTTTGCTCTTCCATTGATCTCCATAATTCTTGTCTTTGGCGGTATCTTCATTCCATCTAACATATGAGGTGTAGAATTACAATTGCAAATATCAAATAATACTTGAACTTCCTCTATTCCGCAGACAATGCCTATAAAATCAGATTTAAATATGATCGTAGCAGTAACTGATTTATTAGAATTTTCTAAATTTTTACTAGTAATATCGCCTATCCCTACATCTTCCTCTAAAAAATACAATAAAGAGTTTCTAAGTTTAAAATGATCTGATAATTTTTTCATTAAGAGACTTTAAGTGCATATTTATGCGGTATGGATATTTCTAAAGTTTTAGCAATAAGTGATGTTTTGGAATCAAAAACAATTACTATTCCTGACCAATCACTAGAAAGATCGGTGGAATTACAAATAGGACAAACTTTTCCCACTGTAATGGCTTTACATTTTTTACAAGCTAGTTCTCGAGGCATTTATTATTTGGCTACTCCTTTCTTTTCTTTTGGTGGTGTAGGGGTTTTACCTTTCTCTATTTCTTCTTTAATCCAATCAAATGAACCTAAAAATGGCTGTCTACAGGTAATTCCTATCTTTCCCATTGATGATCCTTTACCTAGGCTTACGGCTGTAATCCTTGCACGCATTTTAGAACCGATTCTCAAAGAACGAGAAGATTGGTTGGCAATTATCAAACCTTGTTTAATGTCACTTTTAAGATAATCGTCAGTTATTTGCGAAAGATGTAAAAGAGCATCAGTTGGTCCAATTCTTACAAAGGCACCAAAATCAGTTATTTCTATTATCTCTCCCTCTACAATTTCTTGAATTTTAGGAAAAAAAGTCAATGCTTTGAATGTTACCTTGTGATAAGTGGCACCATCTCCGGTAACTAATTTACCTACCGAGTCAGCATTAGCATCAATAATCATTATGACATAACCCAACTCTGCGCTGATCATACTTTCGTATTTTTCTTTTAGAATCCCAATTGCAGTATTTCGCAATGAATTAGTAAGTCTGCTTGGAGGAATTCTAACAATATCAGTCATAGAAACTATATAAAACATGTTGGACGAGATAGGATATAATATATCAATTTATGAACCTTTTGTTTGTATTTTAGAAAAGAAACAAAAACAATTGGAATTTTCTAGAGTGGTTATAAGGCCAATTTGAGCGAAATCAATATTTAAATATTGCGAAAGAGGTTTGTATTATGATGGTTACAGTTGACCAGGTTCTTACTTCATTAAAAAAAGTAATAGATCCTGAATTACATAAAGACATTGTCTCTATGGGTATGATAAAGGAAATGGCTATTAATAATAATAAAATCTCTTTCACCTTAGAACTTACGACTCCTGCATGTCCTTTCAACAGCGAAATAGAACAAGATGTAAGAAATGCGATTTCAGATTTAGGTATTAAAGATTTAGATCTAAAGGTTACTGCAAGGGTGATGGAAGGGAGATCTATTTCTTTAGATGAGCTATTACCTGGGGTAAAAAATATCATTGCCGTGGCTAGTGGCAAGGGTGGTGTTGGAAAAACAACAGTTTCTGTTAACTTGGCTCTAGCACTTGCAAAAACTGGTGCAAAAGTAGGTCTATTAGATGCAGATATTTATGGTCCAAGTGTACCATTAATGCTTGGATTAAAAGATTCACCTCAGGTAGTAGATGGTAAAATTCAGCCTCCTGTTTCAGACGGAGTAAAAATTATTTCAATGGGTTTTTTTTATGAACAATCCCAACAAGCAGGAATTTATCGTGGACCTATAATTTCCGGAATTATTAAACAATTTTTAACTGATGTAAATTGGGGCGAAATTGATTATCTTATTATTGATTTACCTCCAGGAACAGGTGATGCACCATTAACAATTGCCCAAACAATTCCAATTACTGGAATTTTAGTGGTAACAACACCACAAGAAGTTGCAATGAATGTAGCAGTCAAAGCAATAGGGATGTTTAACAAGCTGAATGTTCCTATTATAGGAGTCATAGAAAATATGAGTTATCTAGAATGCCCACATTGCAATTCCAACATACATATTTTTGGAAAGGGAGCAGGCCAAAAAATAAGTGACCAGTTTAAGATTCCCTATATCGGAGATATCCCTTTACATCCACAAATCATGCATGGAAGTGATATTGGTAAACCTGTTATCATATCAGATCCTGAATCAAGACAAACAAAATCATTCTTAAAGATTTCAAAACTCGTTGCTGGAAGAGTGAGCGTTTTAGCTGCTGAAATGCAAGATCAGGAACCGTATGAGGAAAAAAAAGAGACTTCCGAAACCAATAACTTAAAGCAAGCAGAAAATGCCTCTTAAAGATGAACATAAAAATATTCTCAAAAAACCTTTTGGTGAATTAATAAAACAAGAAGAAATATGTAGACAAAAAATTTATTCTTTGGTGAAAGATTCTAAAGCTTTGATAACAGTAGGAGATGCTACAACAGAAAAAATTATTTCATTTGATCT
>JBIOXM010000074.1:0-9972 GCA_044869655.1 Nitrososphaeraceae archaeon
ATTTTTTTTATCAATAACTATAATCTCATGTGTATGGTCTAGGTTTTTTCTTAAAATATTAGAAATACAAAGTCCTCCAAAACCTGCTCCAAGGATTATTATTTTTTTTCCCATCTGATAAATGAGTCTTCTTCCTTTATTAATAAATATTTGATTTGACTTAAATGAGGTAAAAAGTTAAAATACAATTAATATATTTGTTAATGTAATTTTTACAAACATTCTACTGGTAACAAAATTTCCAACTATTTTTCCTCTACCCAATCAAAATAAGGTTCAATCAATCTTCTCTCATCTTACAACAAATTATCAAATCTATTTTAAATTACATCTATTAGATGTTTACTTTTTCAATTATTTTTGGATCTTGAAAATTGTTATATTTGTTTTGTTTCCATTACCATTTTTATCTTGAAAAAATTCAAAACATTTCTCTGTAAAAATATTTATCTAAATTATTTTTGGTAAACTTTAAGAGAAGGACATTTGAATATATTTGTAATACTATTGTCATTTCTAAAATATCGGATAATTAGATTAAGAAGGTTTACACGGAATCGTATTTATCTTATATTTCGCTATTTATTTTTTTTATATGTAAAAGTAAAGTTAAAGTTGGGCTGGTTGTAGATTATGAGAGTACCTTTAATCATAATCTTAAATAACATTCAATAATGGAGTTATTGGTTAGTATAGCGATGGATTATAACAAGTTATGTAAATCTATATTTGCTTTGCATGATGACATAAGATATGCTGGAGTAATAGATGAAACTGGAACTTTGCTAGCAGGAGGAATGAAAAAAGGGATAGATTCTATAGTTGATGAAGCAGGAGAAGAGCTATATTTGGCTCAAACAGCTATTAGAAGGTCCATGAGAGAAAGGTTTGATCCTACCATGGGTAAAGCAAGATTTTCATATATTGAAAGAGAAAAACTCTCTATAATTACACTATATTTAGAGAATATGGTAGTATTAATAACCATGGAGCCAAATATCGATTCTCATACAGCAATAGACATAGCTGAGGATTCTTTAGATATGTTAGATGGAAAAATTGATATTTAATATTAATACAATACTAGTAATAAGATAGATCATCTATTTATTTATTAATTGTTATGGCATAGGTAAATAAATTCATCCTATAATATGATGCATAATTTTTAAATCCCTTTCAAACTCAATTAATTCTGTGGGTACAGTTATTGAAGTAGAATCTTTTAGTGATAATGGTTTCCCTGTATTAGGATTAATTGAATTTTTTTTCTTATTCCAAACATGAGAATTAAACTCAATTATTTTTTCAGTATATTTTTCAAATTCTTTAAATAAATCATTTGTCTTAGGAAAAATCTGTTTATGAACACTTTCGGAAGAATAAAGAGTTTGCCATAATTTATCTGTAATAAATGGACATATGGGTGCCACTAATAATAAAATTGTGGAGAAACATCTATGCAAAGTATATAATGACGATATTTGGAAATTCTTATTTTCATTATCATATACCCTACCTTTAATCATTTCCACATAATGAGATGCAAAAACATTCCATGTAAAATCTCTTATACTTGTTGCAGGAATAAAAAAGTTATAACTATCATATCCTTTTATACAAGTATTTATGAGCTTATATAACTCAGATAAAATCCACTTATCAGTATAGAAAAGGTTTTTATTTTTTAAAGAATCTGTTGAAAAATCTATAGGTACTTCAAAGGAAGAAAGAAACCTACCTAAATTCCATAGCTTTGAGAGAAATTTCTGGGAATTAGAAATACTTTGTTCAGAACAACGAAAATCCTGTCCCAGATTTGTTTCACTGGCAGACCAAAACCTAAATGTATCTGCTCCATATTTTTCTATAATAGGTAAAGGATCAATAACATTTCCTTTACTTTTACTCATTTTTTTTCCTTTTTCATCCACACCATACCCCATTATCCAAACATTAGGCCATGGTACTTTTTCTGTTAATTGATAACATCGGAGCATTGAATAGTATAACCAAGTTCTTACGATATCCTTTGCTTGGGGTCTGATAGTTGCAGGATATGTTCTACTGTAAAATTCATCGTTTTGAGAAAATTTTGATATGAATAAAGGTGTAATACTTGAGTCCATCCATGTATCGAATGTTTTTTCTTCCCCAATAAACTCGTTCGATCCACAATTAGTGCAGATAGAAAAAGGAGGATTTTCTTTCCATGGTTGATAATAGGAACCTGATTTAGGTAAATTAGGAGATTTGCAATTTTGACAAAACCAAACTGGTATCTCAGTTCCATAAAACCGTCTTCTTGATATTGGCCAATCTATGGACACCGCATTTAACCAGTTATTTAATATCTGTCTATGAATAGGAGGATAAAAATTCAATTTTTTAGAAAGCTCTTTAAGAAGTGGAATAAACTCTAGTTGTTTAAGATAATAATCCTGCAAAGGGATAATTTCGATTGGTGTCTTACTTCTTTCACAAATAGGAGATCTGTGCATGATATTCTCTTCTTTTTCAATAAAACCTTCTCTTCTCAAATCTTCTATGATTTTTTGTCTTGCTTGTTTTAATTTCATATCACTGTAATTTCCAGCAAAAGGAGTAGTAAATCCATTTTCATCAATAGATATAATTTCTTTTAGACTTAGATCTCTAAAAACTTGAACATCATTATGATCACCGTAACTACATACCATAACCACACCAGATCCAAAATCAGGTTTTGCAGAAGGATGGGGTAAAATTGGCACCTTTCTATTGAATAAAGGTAATATTACTTCTTTTCCAATTAGATTAGAATATCTTTCATCTTTTGGATTTATTATTACTGCTTGACAAGCAAAAAGTAGTTCAGGACGAGTAGAAGCTACCAATAATTTTTCCTTATTTTTATCAATTATATTAAAATGCATATAAAAGAGATTTGTAGGAAGATCCTCATAGATGATTTCTGCATCTGAGATGGTAGTACCGCAATCAATACAGTAATTATTTGGTCTATTGGAAATATAGATCAGACCTTTATTCCATAGCTCAATAAAGGTTTTTTGAGTTAAAGTTCTAAATTCTAGTGAATCTGTTCGATAATAATCTTTGAAATTACCACTCAACCCAAGATTTATCATTATCTCAATCATATCCTTTTCAAGATCATCAAGCGCAGTTTTACATAATTCAAGAAATTTTTCTCGGGGCATCTGTCGCATTCGAACTTTGTACTTCTTTTCGGTATAGATTTCCACTGGAAGACCATTCCTATCTATACCAATAGGAAACATAACGTTGTGACCATTCATTCTTGCAGTTCTAGCTATCATATCAATCTGTGCATAATGTGCAGCAGCACCGATATGCCAAGGTTTTCCTGATGGATAAGGAGGAGGAGTATCAATAACAAATATCCTATCTCTATTGTTATTCTTATTTAAGGTAAAAGAATACAGATTTTCTAAATCCCACGACTTCAAGACCTGTGATTCAATTTGATGATTCCAAGATTTTGAAGTTATTATTGGTTCCATTTTATATTTTAGACTTAATATATCATATGGTTATTAACGTTAATATCTACACTATAAACAAACGAAACAACAGGAGTATAATATATAATCAACTTAGCTCTGCTAAAAGATGAGCTCCCTTATTCACCCCTTCGTAAATATAAACACCTAGGGCATCAATGTTTTTAGGCATTTTTGGAGCTAAAATTTTAATTATTTCTTTAGAAAGGTTTTCTACAGTTGCCTCATCTGATAGTAAATAAACCGTAGATTTTGGCATTTGTAGGTCAAAATATCCTTGAGGTCCTTTAAACCGCACATGATAGTAAAGATCATCTTTTGTTGATAAATACCTACTATTTACAAAAAATTTATGATCTAATTCATTTAATGCTTCTTTTACCAACTTTTTTGCTTGACTAAAATCAATAACTAAACCATTTTCCATTCTGCCAATGATTTCAATCATGACGGTTGAAGTGTGTCCGTGTAGTATGGAACATTTTTTGACCAAAGGTAGGATATGAGCATAATCAAATGAAAGAGAGGGATCTTCAATAAAAATAGAAGCAATTTTTTCATATTTAGTGTCAAAGAAAAAGATTGATTCAAATTCAGTTAATTTTCCTCTATATTTTGAAGAACCTATTGCAACAAGTTTCAAATCCGGATATGTACTCTTTATTCTGTTAAACTTTATCAAATCATCATTTGAATCTATAACTTCGATATATTTTTCATCATCGGTTTTAAAATCTATGGTAAGACTCTCCCCTTCAGGAAGTTCGATTACGGAATTGACCTGATACTTTTTACCTAGAAAACTCAGTAAATTCGATAAAGATAATTGAGTTCTATTTGATAAGTAATCACCGGTATTATTATTAAGATACTTAATATCATTTTCAACAAGATTTCTTTTATTTGACAATATGAGAAATGTGCAAATCTATATATAAAAATCTAAGCCTTTTATAGAAAAAAGAAGTATATTTTATTCTCATCAAACAAGTCCTATTTTTAAATAAATTGTAAACGAAATTCAATACTTAATATTAAAAAGATAAAATATAATACTTCTTAAATTCATTTCAATGCATTCAGAGCTTAGCAGAAAAATAATTAGTGCTGTTAAAAATTGTATTGTAACAGGCGAAAATTTTGGTATTGCATTTTCAGGAGGGATCGATAGTGCATTACTTGCAAAAGTTTCGAGAGATATTTATAAAGATAATGCTATTCTATTCTCAATTGGTTTCCCTTTTTCACATGATCTTGAATTTTCTCGAAAAATTGCCCATGAATTAAATATGAAGCATTTTACTTATGAAATACAAAATGAGGAATTCAGTAATATCCTACAAAAGGTAATTGACACTATTGCATGTAATAACATTTCTCATATAGAAAACTGTATTGCATTTTATTTTATAGCTCTTCTTTCTATTCAGAATAATTGTAAACTTGTTTTAACTGCCAATGGTTTTGATGAGTTATTTTGTGGGTATGATAAATATAGACAAATAATTTTACATGGTTCTAAACGGCTTAAAAGTTTTATGGCACAACGAATAATCAATGAATTAACCTTAGTAAGTGAAATAAAAAAGATTACTCAAGAATTCGACGTTAAAATTGAACAACCTTTTTTAGCACAAAGGTTTATCGATTATGCAATAAAAATTCCCATAGAGAAAAAAATACATGGTCCATCAGATAACCTTAGGAAACATATTATAAGAGAAATTGCAATATCCTTAAATGTTCCAAAAGAAGCTGCAATGAATCCAAAGAAAGCTCTTCAATATGGAACTTTGATACATAAAAATTTATCAAAGATTATTAATTCAGATAAAGACATAAAATTAAAATTATTGACGAAAATCAACCACTAAATATTCTTATTTCAAGTCTAATGATTTTAAAGTTATGCACATTATAATTTATTTGGATTTAGCTAATTCATTACGAACAATTGAAGCAACAGTATCAATTATCTTAGTACCGGAAGCTAAATGTTGCTCTGGAGTAAAAAGGTTGGTCAATTCTATATCAGAGAAATATTTTGAAAGTACAGAATCGTCTTTTATTGCTTGTATGAACTGTTTGCCATTATCCTTTGCTTCAAATGCAACTCTCTGAATATTCATATATGCATCAATTCTCGAAATTCCTTTTCGTATAAGCGATTCCAAAATGAATTCAGCAAAAATTTGTCCTTGTGTAATATCTATGTTTGATGATATTTTTTTACTATTTATTAATAGCTGTCTTACAACATTTATCATAGTCCTTAACATTTCATCTAAAAGAATTATACCCATTGGTATAGTAAATCTTTCATTTGCTGAATTTGATAAATCGCGCTCATGCCATAGACAAATATTTTCCATAGAAACGTTTAAAAAAGATCTTAAAAGTTTTGCTAAAGAAGATACCCTTTCACTTTTTATGGGATTTTTTTTAACAGGAACTGCACTACTTCCCATTTGACCACTTTTAAAAGATTCACAAACTTCATCTATCTCTGTTCTCTGTAAATTTCTTATTTCAATTGCAATTTTATCTAACGACGTACCAATTAAAGCAACAAGAAATTGTACTTCTGCCAGTCGTTCTCTTGGGATTATTTGTGTTGCTGCCTCTATAGGATGTAACTCCAATAATGAAGCAACTATTTGTTGGACCTCCAGGGCTTTATCCCCCATTAACGATCCAGTTCCGACTACTCCCAAAGTTTTACATATTAAGAAACGCTTTTTTCCTTCTTCTAGTCTTTCTATGTGTTTTACCATTTCCATTGCCCAAACTGCAAATTTTAATCCAAAAGGAATAATACTTGCATGTTGACCATGCGTTCTTCCTACTGCAGGTTGAATTTTGAATTCTACAGCTTTCTTTGATAAAATCATCGCTAATTCTTTAATTTTTGGCTCAATAATTAATAAGGAAGATCTCAATTGCATGGAAGTTATTGTATCAATAATATCATTACTTGTTAAACCAAAATGGACCCACGGTTTTGTATTGGGAGAGCACTGTTCGCTTATAGCATTTACTACTGCAGCCATATCATGATCAGTAGTAGATTCCAACTCTTTTGTTCTAGCTAAGGTAATTTTTCCTGATTTGGCTATAACATTTATTTCCTCAGCTGCATCAACTGGAATTAAGCCAATTTTAGATTGTGCTAAGGCAGTTGATGCCTCAAATTCAAGGATAAAATCTAGCCGTTTTTTTTCTTCAAATATTTCTTTAATATCTTTACTTCCATATCTTCCAGAATCTATTGGCAGAATAACCATTATAGATATTCAATTTAGGAATAGAAATTAATCCTTTCTATCTATTATTGGGTAATAAATAAGCAAATTATATCTTTTCATCTTTTGCAATATAGTCAAGAATAATTTTTGCTTGTTTAAAGTGTACAGCGTCTATCATTCTACCATCAATTTTAAAGGCACCACGTTTATCAGCTTGTTCTTGAATTTGATTCAATTTAGTGACAACTTTTTTCGCCCATTCAATTTCATTTTGTGACGGGACAAATACACTATGAACAGATTCAATATGCTTTGGGTGAATAAGACTTTTACCAGCATACCCAAGTCTTTTAGCAATTTTAGCATCTTTTTGAAGGCCATCTAAATCATCGACTTTCTGCCAAATAGAGTCCAAAGCTGAAATTCCTGCTGCTCGAGCATCAACTGGTATTTTTGCCCTAGCATAACTATACTCCAACCCTTCATTATCATAATCTAATTTCATATCATACAAATAATCAAAGACACCAAACATCAGAGAACATGCTCTTTCATTAAATTTTGCTATATGATAGGCATTGACAACTCCTTCAGCTGATTCTATGGATGGAATTAATCTAATTGTTTTTTCCATGTTTTTTTTCTTTTCTTGATTTATAATTATTTTAATTATTTTTTCAAGTTCTGAAGTTGAATTCACTTTTGGAATTACAATACCATCTAATGAGTCACAAATGACAGATTCTAAATCTTGTTCATAAAGTCCCGATTCAAATGAATTAATTCTAACAAAAATCTGAGGTGATTCTTTTTCTCTATCATTAGCAGTATTACTATTATTGATATCAACAGTATTAGATCCCTCATTAGAAGAAAAAGATTCTATAACCATATCTCTAGCATTTGTTTTTTCTGATGTCGGGACTGAATCTTCAAGATCGAAACATAAAATATCAGGATAAAGGAACTTTGATTTTTCTAGAAATCTCTTATTGTTTCCTGGTATGAATAATAATGTTCTAAACATCATTAAACTATCCCAATTAAATAAAATAAAAAGTAAAAAAAAGAATTATAGTTCTTGTGGGTTAGTTAATATTTTTCCAATTTGATCCGCATTTGCCATCATAACATGACCTTTGACCATTTCCGAGAATGGCAATTTAGTAGCAATAAGTGGTTTAATTTTTCCTCTTCCTGTCCAATAAATTATATCTTCTAGGTCTGATTTTGTGCCTTGGGTTGAACCTAATAGATTAGTACCTTTAAAGAATAAGTATCGAAGATCTATGGTTGAATCATAACCAGTAGTTGCACCAGTTGCAACTAATGTTCCGCCCATCTTTAATAATGATACCTCCTGAGGAAAAACTGCTTTTCCTATATGTTCGAATACTACATCTACGCCTTGTTTATTTGTTAGATTTCGAACTTTTTTGTGCCAATCTGGTTCTCTATGATTTACAACTTGGTCAGCTCCTAATTTCATACATGTGTCCATTTTTTCTTGATTTCCTGCCGTGGCAATAACGTCACAATTATATAATTTCGCAATTTGAATTCCTGCCATTCCTACACCGCTAGTTCCACCCATGATTAGGACTGTTTGACCTGGTTTAATCTTTGCTCGTCCTACTAACATATGCCAAGCTGTCATTCCTACCATGGAAATAGCAGCTGCATCGTCAAATGAAACAGAATCAGGTATCTTGGCAACATTAACCTCTGGCAAATGAGTATATTGGGCAAATCCTCCCCACAATGGTCCAGTTTGAAATCCCCAAATATTTCGTTCATTACAATCGTATTCTCGTCCCGAAGTACACATTTCACAGATCCTGCAACTGAGATTGGAATGGGATACAACCCTATCGCCTGTTCTAAATTTTGTTACATCTTCGCCTATTTCAACTACAGGTCCTGCAACATCACTTCCAGAGATATGAGGTAGAGGAACTTTAACCGGATCCCCCCAAATTGCCCACAAATCATTATAATTATAGGCTGCTGATTCCACTTTTATCATAACTTCATTAGGTTTTAATTTTGGAGTATCGACATCTTCAATCTTCACGTTTTGCATAGGATCTTTATTATATTCTCTAAAAACAGCGGCTTTCATGCTTTGGATTTGCAGTATAGACTTAATATAGTTAACTTGAAATATAATAATAATAATTTTCTTTCATTTAATTTTTTTTTAAAAAAAATTTTAATTCATTAATATAATATGAAAAGTTCTATTGAAATTGTCGCAATACTAGTAGATCGATAACCTTGGTTTTTTTAGTTAGTTTAAATCAATATCTTGTAATACAGAATTCCAATTCTGTAGTGGAAACAATTCGAGTAAATCCTCCTTGGTATCAAGGTCGAATCTAAGCTTGACTATATCCAAGCATTCTATAGGAATTTTGAATTTAGAAGCTTCCTTTAAGTGGTTCATGTAACTATTATCATCATAATGAGTCTTAATAACACCAGGAGGTTTTCTGAACAATATATTAGTCCCATCGAAGCGTTTGGATGGACATATAATAATACACTTTTGATATTTATTTGAGATAATACAAATTTTATCTATTTCTTTGGCGGAAATAAATGGCAGATCCTGTGGAATTACAATGTTTGCATTAATAGTATTATCGATACAATATTTATCAGCCAGGTTTACTGCTTTGTTAACACCTTCGTTTGAATCTTTAATGAATTTTAGACTGTTTATACAAGAGTAGTTTTTTACTGCTTCATCATTAGAAACTATTACTATTTCTGAAATAAAATTAGATTTTTTTAACTCTTTTATTGTAGCATCCAAAAGATACATTGCAAGATTTTTTCTTTGTTTAGCAGTTAAAATATTTGATAATCGAGACTTAGCTGAATGGAGACTTTTCATAGGAATAACAGCAGCGATTTTCATTGATAATTCATTACTCGCAAAATTAATCTTGCCAATCTCTTTTCTTGCTTTGCATTATTCATCAAAATATTCGTTTCCAAAGAAGAAACTCCAATTTTCTTTATATCTTTTGACATATCAGAGTCGGAATTATCTATAACTATTTTAGATATGAACTGTGAATAAAATTCTGCTATTCCTCTGGCTGAAGGTTCTATTCCTTTAGCATCAAGGTATTTACCAGCTGGTCCGCTTATTGCTTTCTTTCCTATAACTGGAGAGATCGCAATAACCTTTTCTC